>DATMDI010000044.1:0-10547 GCA_035557875.1 Vicinamibacterales bacterium | reverse complement strand
CACCGGACAGAGCGGCGTGGACGGCGCGTTCGTGCTGTCGAACGTGGCCCCGGGCGACTACCAGTTGTCGGTGCAACCGATCAACATGATGGGGGGCGATGGACGCTCCGCCGAAAGCGCATCGGTTCCGATCAGCGTGGGCGGCGGCGATCTGATGAACCTGCGGATTACGACGTCGCGCGGCACCACGGTGGCGGGCCGCGTCGTGTTCGAGGGCGAAGCGTCGCGAACCGGGCTGGTGCCGCTGCGGGTGTTCGGGCAGCCGGTCGATCCCGGCCGCATGATGTTCGGCTCGGGGTCGCCCCTCGCCAACGGCGTCGTGGCCGACGATGGGACCTTCGAACTTGCCGGCGGCATGGGGCAGGTGTTCTTCCGCGTGTCCACACCGCCGGCGTGGGTGCTCAAGTCGGTGTCGATCGAGGGCGTGGACGTCACCGACACGCCCATCGATCTCAGCGGGCGCGACGGGCTGTCGGGCCTCACCATCGTGCTCACCGACAAGGTCACGGACGTGAACGGCCAGGTGACCGATGCGCGCGGGCGCCCGTTGAAGGACTACGCCGTGGTGGTGCAACCGTCGGAGCAGAAGCCGGCGCAGGCGATGACGCGCTACCTCCGCGTCGTGCGTCCCGATCAGGACGGCCGGTTCCGCATCCGCGGCCTGCCGCCTGGCTCGTATGAAGCCACGGCAATCGAGTCGCTCGAGCAGGGCCGCCAGTTCGTGCCCGATGTACAGGCGCGCCTGCGTGACACCGCGCGCCGCTTCACGGTGCGTGAAGGCGAGACGCTGGCGCTCGACCTGAAGCTGACGCCGGACTTTCAGTAGAAGCGAACGTAGAGGGGCGGTCTTCAGACCGCCCTGGTGGCCGCTGTTACGACGTGGCGGTTTTCGGGGCGGTCGAGTTGAGCGCCATCCACAACCCGATGCCGATGGCGGGCAGCACAGCGATCAGCCAGAAGATCTGCTCCCAACTCTGCGTGTTCATCCAGTTGGCGCCCGGAAAGACCCGCACGCCCCCGATGGTCAGTCCTGCACCGATCGCGTTCAACAGAAGAAAGTTGACGAGTGACCACGAGCCCGAGGCGATGCCGGTCATCATCGCGGACTGCTCGCGCGGGAACGCGAACGACCCCGCCTTGAGTGCCACCATCTGGAACCCGCCGCCGATGAAGGTCGAGAACGAGATGAGCGCGATGGCGATGGCCGGCGAGGTGGTCCACGTGGCGAAGCCGAGCGTGAGCGAGGCCACGGTCAGGAGCAGGAACAGCCCGATCGGGCGCGTGTTGGTGGCGGCGAACTTGTCGGCGGCCCAGCCCCAGAAGAAATAGCCGATGCCCCAGGTGAGTGGCGGCACCCAGACGACGCTGTTCACCTGCGCCTGCGTCATCCCAAGGCCCTGTCCGAGATACAGCGCGAGGATCGTCAGCACGGGGCCCGGCGAGATGGCCGGCAGCGCGTAGCTGAAGATGAGCGCCCACACCCGCCGTTCGCGGAAGTTGGGCCACATCGCCTTGTGGGGCCGCGCCGACGTCGCGGGGAGGAAAGGCGGCCGCGCAATCGCCGCCCAGATGACCATCCAGACGATGCCGAGCGCGCCGGTGGCGAGGAACGCGTTGCGCCAGCCGTAGCTGATGGCGAGCGGCCCCAAGAGCAGCGGCATCATCACCGCGCCGATGGTGCCCCCGCTGAAGGAGAGCGCGATGCCCCGCGCGCGCTTTACCGGCGGCAGCGTTTCGACTGCCGTGCGCAGGCCGCCCGGGAAGGTGCCCCCTTCGCCGATGCCGAGCACGGCGCGCGCGAGCGCGAAGCCGGCGAAGCTGCCCATCCACGAGTGCGACATGCTCGCGGCGGTCCACACCGCCACGGCCAGCAGCATGCCCTTGCGGAGTCCGATGTAGTCGATCACCGATCCCCACACCGGATTGCCCAGGGTGTAGGTGAGGAAGAAGAACGACGTGGCAGCCGTGAAGTCCTGATTGGTGAGGCCGGTGTCCTTGATGATCGTCGGCGCCAGGATGTTGAGGACCTGCCGGTCCACGAACGACAGCCACGAGCACAGCGCCATGCCGATGCACGGCACCCATACTTGCCACCCCACCGCGGCCGCTGTCGTCGCGGGCGCTGCCGCGCTCATGGTTTTCGACTGGTTCATCTCTGCTCCTTGGGCGGTGAGGCTACCACTTCGACCGACCCAGTGGACATGGGTTCTTCCTTGAGCCTCGAGCCTTGAGCCCTGAGGCGTCTCTATGCGTCAAGCGCTTGCCCGCTGCGATCGGGCAGCGTGAAGACCAGCGCCGCCGCCAGCAGGAAGAAGGCGGACGTGATGCTGAGCGCGAGCCCGATGCCGACACCCGGCTGCGTCGCGAGCACGCCGATCGTGAAGGGCGCGACGGCTCCCGCCATCCGCCCGATGTTGTAGGTCGTGCCTTGTCCAGTGGCACGCACGGCCGCCGGGAACAGCTCCGCGACAAAGCCGCCGAACATGCTGAAGTAGCCGTAGCCGAAGTAGCCGATGAGAGGACCCAGCGCCAGCAGGATGAGCGGGCTGCGCGCCATCTGGCCGTAGATGGGCACGAGCACGGCCGCGGCGACCGTATAGAGGACGAAGGCCTGCCGCCGGCCGATGCGATCGGCGATGAAGCCGAAGGTCAGGTATCCGAAGTAGGCGCCCAGCTGCACCGGGATGATCCACGGCAGCGAGCCGACGATGCCCATGCCGGCGCCGCCCTGGGCGACCGGCCGTGCGAGGAAGGTGGGCAGCCAGAAGAACAGTCCCCAGTTCGCGAACTGCACGGCCGAGCCGAGCGCGATGATGAGCAGCGAGCGGCGGAGCAGGCCGGGGCCGAAGATCACGGCATACGGATTGCGCCCGGTCGCCGTGTGCGGTTTCCGCGCCCAGGACGCGGGCTCGCGCACGTAACGGCGAATCCACAGCGTCAGAAAGGCCGGCGCGACGCCCAGGACGAAGAGCCACCGCCACGCATCTTCGCCGAGCGACGGGGCGCCCAGGATGATGGCGGCCGAGATGGACGCCAGCATGTAGCCGAGCGCCCACCCGGATTGCATGATGCTGATGGCCTTGTTGCGGAGGTGGGCCGGCCAGGTTTCGCTCACCAGCACGGCGCCGGACGCCCACTCGCCGCCCATGCCGATGCCGAGCACCGCGCGCCAGAAGAGCAGCTGCAACACAGACTGCGACGTGGCCGCGCCGAGCGACGAGACGGAGAAGATCAGGATCGTCGCCATCAAGGCGCGCGTGCGGCCGAACCGGTCGGCGACGTAGCCGAAGATCGCGCCACCGACGCCCGACATGACCAGGGTGACCGTGCCCAGCATGCCGGCGACGTCGTCGCCGAACTGAAAGTACGTGCGCAGCTGCCCGATCGCCATGGTGTAGAGCATGAAATCCATGGCGTCGAGCATCCAGCCCAACTTCGCGGCGAGCAGCACGCGCCACTGCTCGCGCGTGACGGTTCGGTACCACGGGCCGTCGATCGTGGATGCGCTTGCGACGGCAGCGCTCGGTGTCATCAAGGGTCCTCAGCCAGTACCGCTCGTCACGCCGGCTCGCGAGACAGCGCGCGGAGCGTACTCATGCGGCGATGGCGCGGTCAAGCCGGGATACAATACGTGGCTCACCAGACAGAGTCCGGGGCACGCCCCGGGAGGAGATGGGAATGGCCGCTGACGTGGGCGCCAAGGCGCCGGATTTCACCCTCATGAACCAGGATCGCGAGCCGGTGACGCTCAGCGAGCAGTTGAAGAAGGGCCCGGTGGTCCTCGCGTTCATGCCGGCCGCGTTCAGCGGCACCTGCACGACCGAGATGTGCACGTTCCGCGATTCGGCGGCGGAGCTGGACAAGATGTCGGCCACGGTGCTGGGCATCACGGTGGACACGTTCTTCGCCCTGGGCGCCTGGCGCAAGGCCGAGAACCTGAGCATGCCGCTGCTGAGCGACTTCAACAAGGACGTCATCCGCGCCTACGGCGTCGTCAATCCCGACATGATCGGCCTGCACGACATCGCCAAGCGCGCGACCTTCGTGGTGGACACGACCGGCACCATCCGGCACAAGGAAGTGCTCGAGGACGCGCGCAACGAGCCCGACTACGGCAAGGTGAAGGCCGCGCTCGCGTCGCTGTAACGCGGGATCGTCTCACCGGTTCTTACAGTCGTCATGGCCGACACCGCCGTCGCCCCGGCGGAGCGTACGCTCCCGCACAATCTCGAGGCCGAACGCTCGGTCCTCGGGGCGATCCTCGTCCAGAACGACGCGTTCAACCTGGCGGCGCAGGTCATCAAGGCCGAGGACTTCTACCGCGACGCCCACCGCCGCATCTTCGACAGCATGGCCGCGCTCAGCGAGCGCAGCCATGCGATCGACTTCGTCACCCTCAAGGAGGAGCTGTCGCGGAACGGCAACCTCGACGACGTGGGCGGGCCCTCCTACGTGGCGTCGCTCGCCGACGGCGTGCCGCGCGCGACCAACGTCGAGTACTACGCGAAGATCGTCAAGGAGAAGGCCACCCTCCGCAATCTGATCTACGCCGCGAACAAGATCGTCGCCGACGCCTACGGCGCCGAGCAGGAATCGGATCTGATTCTCGACGAGGCCGAGGGCGCGATCTTCGCCGTCGCCGACGACCGCCTGAAGGCGGGGTTCGTCGAGATGCGCGATCTGGTCAAGGAGAACTTCCCGAAGATCGAGCAGCTGTTCGAGCAGAAGCGGCTCATCACCGGCGTGCCGACCGGGTTCGCCGATCTCGACGGCATGACACGCGGCCTGCAGGCCGGCGACCTCGTCATCGTGGCGGCCCGCCCCTCGATGGGGAAGACCAGCCTCGTCCTCAACATCGCGCAATACGTGGCCGCGCAACCGGACCTCACGGTCGGCTTCTTCAGCCTGGAAATGTCGAAGGAGTCGCTGTTCCTGCGTATGCTCACGTCGGAGGCGCACATCGACAGCCACCGGCTGATGAGCGGCGCCATCGGCCAGAAGGACTACGGGCGCATCGCGCACGCGCTCGAGACGCTGAGCAACATGCGGCTGCACATCGACGACACCGCCGGCATCGGCGTGATGGAGATGCGCGCCAAGTCGCGGCGCCTGAAGTCCGAGCACGGCCTCAACCTGCTGGTGGTCGACTATATCCAGCTGATGACCGGGCGCGGCCGCTTCGAGAACCGCACCCTCGAGCTCGCCTCGATTTCACGATCGATCAAGGGGCTGGCGAAGGAGCTCGGCGTTCCGATCGTCGTGCTCTCGCAGTTGAGCCGCGCACCTGAGGCGCGCTCGGATCACCGCCCGCAGCTGTCGGATCTTCGCGAATGCGTCACCGGCGACACGCTGGTGTGCCTCACCGACGGGCGTCGCGTGCCGATTTGCTCACTTGTTGGTCAGACCCCGGCGGTCTGGGCGATGACCGAGGACGGCCGTCTCACACAGTCGACCTCGGACAAGGTCTGGAAGATTGGGCGACGGCCGGTTAAACGCGTTCGACTCGCCAGCGGCTTGGAGATCAAGGCGACGGGAGAGCATCGCCTTTTGGGTCCTGATGGATGGGCCCATGTACGCGACTTGGTAGTGAACGATCGACTTGCCATCGTGTCGGTTGCCAGACTCGAGCTCCAGCGTTCGCCAGTGGGCACGAAGGCTCCCGCTCAAGGCCAGACCGTAGCGCTATTGGAACGCGACAACGAGATCCTGGGGTCACTAGGCGACGTGGAATGGGATCGTGTCCTGGCTATCGAAGCGGCCGGAGAGGAGGATGTCTACGACCTCACGGTGCCGGGACCGGCGTGCTGGCTGGCCGATGGGATCGTCAGCCACAACTCGGGAGCCTTGGAGCAGGACGCAGACTTGGTGGTGCTGATTTATCGCGACGACGTCTATAACAAGGATCCCAACAGCCCCGATGCCGGCACGGCGGAGCTGATTCTCGCCAAGCAGCGCAACGGTCCCACCGGTGTCGTGAAGCTGGCGTTCCTCAGGGAGCAGACGCGCTTCGCGAATCTCGCTCCGGGTGGCGGCGGGTAGCGGGCGCGGGGCGCGCATGGTCCGCAGCACGGTGGCGCACGTCGATCTGGCGGCACTGCAGCACAATTTCGCGGCGATTCAGGCCTTCCTGCAGCAGGAACCCGGCCGCACGCCGCCCGGCGTCATCGCGGTGGTCAAGGCCAACGCTTACGGCCACGGATCGGAGCGCGTGGCGCTGGCGCTGGAGCAGGCGGGTGCCGCCATGCTCGCCTGCGCCGACATCGAAGAGGGCGTGGTGCTGAGGCGCGCCGGCGTGCGCGTGCCGATTCTGGTGTTCGGGGCGCTGAGTGTCAGCGATCTCGAGGGCGTGTTCGAGTTCGGACTCACGCCGACCATTTCGAGCCCGTCGGCCGCCAAGGCGGTGCAGGCCGCGGCCGCGGCCCGCGGCACGACCGCGGGTTATCACCTGAAGATCGACACCGGGATGAACCGGCTCGGGTTCCGCCACGACAACCTCGAGCGCACACTGCCCGGCGTGCTCGCCAGCCCCAACCTGCGTCTGGAAGCGGTGTTCACCCACTTCGCGTCGGCGGACGTGCCGGAGAGTTCGTTGCTCGACACGCAGCGCGGGCGCTTCGAGCACGCGTGCGACGTACTCGACCGGCTGGCCAGCCGCCCGGCGCGCCGCCACGCCAGCAACAGCGCCGCGCTGTTACGTGATTCGCGGGTGTGGTACGACGCAGTCCGGCCGGGCCTCCTCCTCTACGGCATCGTGCCGCCGCCGCTGGCCTCGACGATTCCGCTGCGGCCGGTGATGTCGCTCACGAGCCGCGTGACGGCGGTGAAAGGGGTGCGCCCGGGTGAGGGCGTCGGCTACGGCTGGCGTTTTCAAAGCGATACGCCGCGCAGTATCGCGGTGGTGCCCGCGGGCTACGCCGACGGTCTCGACACGCGGCTCGGCGGGCGCGGCGCGGTGCTGATTCGCGGCCATCGCGTGCCGGTCGTGGGCGCCGTGTCGATGGACATGATCACCGTGGACGTCACCGGGCTCGACGACGTGGCGCCGGGTGACGAGGTGGTCATCCTCGGCACCCAGGGCGAGGAGCCGTGGCAGCGCATCGACGCGCGCGAGATGGCAGCGTCGATCGGAACGATTCCGTGGGAGATCGTGTGCCGCCTGGGGACGCGCGTGGAGCGGCAGTACACTCAACCCGTGCAGGTCTGAAGAGGCGGCGGGGCTCGAGCACCGCCCTACCAACGCGGGCGGGTCTGACCCGCAGCCACGCACGATTGCCTGAAGCCGATGAAAGCACCGAAAGTCGTGTTCGCGTGTCAGGAGTGCGGCGCGCAGGCGCCCAAGTGGATGGGGCGCTGCACCGAGTGCGGGGCGTGGAACTCGCTGGTCGAGGAGCGCGCGGTCGAGGCAGCGCCCGGCGTCACGACCAACCGTTATGCCCAGCTCGGCGCGCAAAGCACGGCGCGGCTGTACAGCGAGGTCGAGTCGGCGCACGCCGAGCGGCTGTCGACCGGCATCGGCGAATTCGACCGTGTGCTCGGCGGCGGCATCGTCCCGGGATCGCTCGTCCTCCTCGGCGGCGAGCCCGGCATCGGCAAGTCCACGTTGTTGTTGCAGGCGGCGGCGCACTTCGCCCGCGACGTCGGCCCCGTCCTCTACGCGTCCGGCGAGGAATCGGAGCATCAGATCAAGAGCCGAGGCGACCGGCTCGGCGTCGGCACGGCGCCGCTCTATCTCCTGGCTGAAACCTGCATCGAGCGCATCCTCGAAGAGATCGCCCGCCTCAAGCCGTCGCTGGTGATCGTCGACTCGGTCCAGACGGTGTGGTCGAACCGGTTCCAGTCGGCGCCGGGCAGCGTCGGGCAAGTACGGGAAGCCGCCACGCAGTTTCTCTTTGCCGCCAAGGGCCAGAACGTGCCGACGGTGCTGGTCGGGCACGTCACTAAAGATGGAAGCCTGGCCGGGCCGAAAGTACTGGAGCACGTGGTGGACACCGTGCTGTCGTTCGAGGGCGAACGCCACCACTCGCATCGGATCGTACGGGCGGTCAAGAACCGGTTTGGAGCGGTCAGCGAGCTCGGCGTCTTCGAGATGACCGGCACCGGCCTCAAGCCGGTACCGAATCCGTCGAAGTTATTCCTATCGGAGCGCGCGTCGGGGATTCCCGGATCCGCGGTGCTCTGCTGCGTGGAGGGGTCGCGTCCGATCCTGGTGGAGGTGCAGGCGCTCGTCAGCACCAGCACCTACGGGAATGCCCGTCGGATGGCGGTCGGCATCGATCAGAGCCGGCTGTCGCTGCTGCTGGCCGTGCTCGAGAAGCGCGCCGGCCTCAGCCTCGCGGGCGACGACGTCTACGTCAATATCGCCGGGGGCATGAGCATCGAGGAGCCCGCGGCGGATTTGAGCGTGGTGGCAGCGGTGGCGTCGAGCGTGCGCAACCGGGGGGTGTCGCCGGCCACGGCCATGTTCGGGGAAGTGGGGCTGAGCGGCGAGGTGCGCGGCATCCCGCAAGCGCCGCTCCGTATCCGCGAGGCGGTGCAGCTCGGGTTCACGCGCATCGTGATGCCGGCGGCCAATGTCGATCCCGACGAGGCGGTCGTGGGCGGGTGCGAGCTGGTCGGCGTGCGGACCGTGGCCGAGGCGTTGGATCAATTGTGAGTCGCGTAGGGACACGATCATGACAGCTGGTTTCGAAGCACGGAAAGACCCGGTCGGAGGCGCCTCGTTGCGCCAGGATCCGCGAGTCGATGGCCCGTTCGAGGCGCGCCGCGTCGACATCCTGATGACGGCGCTTCGCATTCACGACTTGAGCCGCAGCGGCTGCCTGATTCAGTGGTATCACCACCAGACGCCGGGACGGCGGTTCACGCTCGAGTTCGAACTGCCGGAGGTCGGATGGCTCCGGGTCGAGGCCGAGCCGATCTACAACCGCAGCGACTACGGCTTCGCCGCGAAGTTCGTCGAGGTGCCGCCGGACACGCTGGCCAAGCTCGATCACGTCATCGAAATGCTGCGGTCGAAAGGGCACGCCGCGCCGTGACCGGCGTGGCGCGTTGCCGGCGCGGCTGATGGGGCGCTTTTCCGTGGCGGCGGAGGTGGCCGCCGTGTGCCGCCCGGCGGTCGCCTGGCTCGAGGGCGCCACCGTGGTCGATCGCGAGCCGCGCCTGGCAGCGCTCCTCGCCGCTTCCGAGTCGCAGGTGCGCCAGACGCCACCGGCCGAGACCGGCGCCGTCCGCACGATGTACAAGCGCGTCGGACTCGACCCCACCAAGACGCGCCCGTCGTCGGAGGCGCTGCTGCGCCGTGTCCGCAAGGGCGACCCGCTGCCCCGCATCAATTCGCTCGTGGACGTCTGCAACTGGTGCTCGCTGGAATTCCAGCTGCCGTACGGCCTCTACGACGCGAGCCGCATCGACGGAGACATCGAGCTGCGGATCGGGCGCGAGGGCGAGTCGTATCCGGGTATCCGCAAGGACGCCGTGCACGTCGGCGGACGGCTCACGCTGGCCGACCGGCAGGGCCCGTTCGGCAATCCGACGTCCGATTCGGCGCGCACGATGGTGACGACGGACACGGTGTCGGCAGTGGTCGTCGTCTTCGCGCCGGCTGAGCTCGGCGCGGCGCGGCTCGATCAGGTGCTCGATGTCACCGTCGCGCGGATGGCAGACATCACCGGTTGCCGCGAGAGCGCGCGCTGGCGGCCGTGATCGGCCGCGGGCGGATCAGTAGCGGAGCAGCCAGGGCATGCCGATGTCGCGAATTGCGACGAAGAGCAGCCAGCCGATGATGACGACCGCAAAGGCGCGCATCGTGCTGCGGTAGTCGAGCGCCTGGCGCACGGCGAGCACGGTCGTGGCGAGCAGCCAGAACGACACGATGCTGGGGACGGCGCGGCCCAGCAGCGGCAGTGCCGCAAACACCGAGAAGAACGTCGGCGCGCTCGAATAGCCCATCACGCGCAGCAGTTCGCCCATGTCGGTGCGGGTGTCGCGCTCGGGCAGGAGCCGCGCGCCGAGCACGTAGGTGACGGCAGCCCACATCACCCAGCCGACCACGGCGCCGAGCGCTTCGGCCACCATGCCGCCAGGGCCGCCGTAGAATCCGCCGCCGACTCCCGCGGCCAGGGTCGAGAGGACGACGATGCCGAGCGCCTGGCCGTTTGCATGGACGTCGGCCTCGATGTCCTCAAACGCGCGGGGCTGGAGGCGCAGCACGCCAGCCACGCGCTCGATCACGGTCATGCGCTTCAGATGATGGCACAGACGGCCGAGTTGATGGCGGGCCTGAAGACCCGCCGCCACCTATGCCGGGCGGCCGGCGGTCACGCGCGGAAGGTCGGCTACAATCGCGTAGGCACCCCACCGAAGACCACCACGCCTCTGACCCCGTGCACGTATCAGCCATCATCGCAGCCGGCGGACGCGGCGCCCGGCTCGGCGCCGGACGGCCGAAGCAGCTCCTGCTTCTGGGCGGCCTGCCGATCCTGCAGCGCAGTGTGGACGCGCTGCTGGCGCACCCGCAGATTCGCGATCTCGTGGTGGCGCTCCCACCC
>DATMDI010000043.1:0-2580 GCA_035557875.1 Vicinamibacterales bacterium | reverse complement strand
GCACCGCGGCCGTCACGAACGAGGAGCACCGCAGCCGCGGCCGCACCCGCGAGCGTTCCCAGCACCGCGGCCGGTACGACCGCGCTCCCCAGCATGGCGCCGAGCAGCAAGGCCAGCTTCACGTCTCCCATGCCGAGGCCGCCGGGGAAGGCGAGCGCGAAGGCCAGCAGGAACGCCGCCGCGCCGAGCGCAGCACCGATCCACGCGGCCGAGTGCTCCGGCGCCGTGAACAGACGCGCGGCCAAAACGAGAGCCGCCGCCGGCAGGACGATCCGGTTCGGCAGCCGGCGCGACTCGATGTCGATCAGTGAGAGCACGACCAGTGCCGCGCTCGCAAGGGCCGCGATCTGACCCGCCGCCGTGAAGCCGTAGCGCACGAGCACGGCTGTCGCCAGGGCGGCTGCGAAGAGCGAGCCGAGCGGATGCGCGCGGGTCCAGGCGGCGGCGGTCACTGCGCGAAGGCGAGCCGGTCGCCGACCTCGAGGTGAAGCCGGTCGCACTCGCCCGCTGCGAGCTCCAGCGCCGACCGCGCGCGAAAGCGCGCAGCGGCCCGCCAGGGGCCCATGTGCTTGCGGATCTTGAGCACGGTCAGGTCGCGGTCGAGGAACACGACGTCGATCGGAAAGCGCATGAACCACGTGTGAACCGACCAGGTCGGCTCGATCAGGAGGCCGTGCCCGCTCGGCAGTCCCTTGCGCGCGAGTAGCCCGCGCATCCGCGTAAGCGCCTTGTCGGCTACGTCGCAGCGCTCGCAGACGACGTCGCGTCCGCGCGTCAGAACGATTCTCCGCTCCATCACGGCCGTGACGGTAGCGCCGCGCTCCAGGCGGTCACCTCAACCGGATGGGTGGTTCGAACCAGACTCACGGGCGATCCGGGGCCCACCGTGCCCGCTTAACACTGCTCCTCAAGTGCAAGGGCGATGGTCGCCCTCGCAGGGATAGGGAGGAGAAACACATGCTGGATCGTCTCTTCGCTTGGGCGACCACGCTGAAGCGCGACGAGGGTCAGACCTTCGTCGAGTACGCGCTGATCCTGGCTGTGGTCGTCGTGGCCGTGCTGCTCGCCGTCACGTGGACGGGCCTCGGCACCGCCATCCAGAACGCGATCACGCAGGTCAGCAACGCGATCGGCGCGTAAGCGACCGACCGACAGAGCCTCTGCCAAGACCGGCGGAGGCTCTGTCCGAATCTCACCGATGAACACGACCCGACACCACACACGTTCGAGCCTCAGCAGAGAGGACGGCCAGAGCATGGTCGAGTTCGCCGTGGTCCTGCCGATCATCGTGATGCTCTTCCTGGCGATCTGGCAGTGCGGCGTCGCCTTCCACAAGTACATCGTCTTCACCGACGCAGCGCGGGTCGGCGCGCGCAAGGCCGCGGTCAGCCGGACAGCAGTCGGCGGGCCGTGCGCAGCTGCCAAGACCGCGATTCAGAGCACGGTCTCGGCGTCGCAGTGGACGAACGATCTCCAGAGCGGCGCCCGCATCACCTGCACGCCGGCTTCTCCTGGTTTGGCTGGCACGCAATACACGATTTCGATCGCCGTCCCGTTCACGATCAACGTCTTCATCAGTCGCAGCGGCACGATGACCGCGAGCGCCACGGAGCGGCTCGAGTGAGCGCGCTCTCGACACGGCTGCGCAGCGACTCGGGCCAGGCGATGCTGTTCGTCGTCGTCGCGCTGCTCGGGCTCGTCGGCATGGCTTCGCTCGTCGTCGACGGCGGGTCGTGGTTCCGCACGCAGCGGCAGGTGCAGACCGCGGCAGATTCGGCAGCGCTTGCCGGCGCGCAGGACCTCCCCGTCGACGCGACCGCGAGCACCACCGCGGTTGATTACGCGCAGCGGAACTTCAGCGGCATCGCTGCGCCCACCGTCACGTTCCCGAGCGCGTCCCCGTGTGCGCCGCACTCGTGCATCGACGTCGTTGCCGAGAAACCGGTAGCGGGGATTCTCCTACCGGCGCTCCATGCGACGGCTCGGGCTCACGCTCGGGCGCAGGTGACCGTCCCGCTGAACCTGAAGAACGTGGCGCCGATTGCCGTGAGGGACACCGCCGCGTGCGCCGTCACCAACCCGACCTGCTTCGGCCAAACGGTCACCGTCAGCTTCAACGAGAGCCAGGTCAACACGAGCACGATCGGTCTCATCAACCTCGACTGCAAGTCGGACTCCATGTACGGCTGCGACGGCGGATCGATCGGTGGTAGCGAACTCAAGGACGAGATCACGTGCACACCCTGCTATCCGAACGCGCTGCCGGCCAACAAGTGGTACGGCGTCAAGACTGGTGAGACGGTCGGGCCGGTGCGCCAGGGACTCCAGGACGCGGCCGCCGCGCGGACGGTCTTGTTGTTCCCGGTCTTCGACCAAGTAGCACCCGACGTCAACCATCCCGCGTTCCACGTCATCGGCTGGGCCGCGTTCGTGATCGACGTCGGCGGCGTCACGTGGACGTCGTCCAATCGGCGGCTCGTCGGCCACTTCACGACCTTCATCGCCACCGACGTCGCCTCCGGCGGGTCGATCGGCGGCGCAACCGACTTCGGCGTGCACGTCATCACGCTCACGCAATAG
>DATMDI010000042.1:0-8294 GCA_035557875.1 Vicinamibacterales bacterium | reverse complement strand
CACGCTGCAGGTACTCACGCAGGTCGTACTGCTCCCGGTCGCGGGCGGTCTTCGACAGATCGGTCCACCGCCCGTTGTGCTCACGCCGGCCGGCCGACGTGGCGAGCTCGGGGTGATGGGCGATCTTCCACTCCCAGTACTCGTCGAAGAGCTGGAGAAGCGACTGCGACGAAGGGCCCGAGAACCTCTCAGGGCCCTGGGCCTTCACATCGTGCGGCGCCGTGACAGCAGAGGCCAGCGCCAGCACGCCGGCCATGACTACCCTGACGGTTCGGTTCACGGTTCAACTGTACCCGGTTGTCGGGCCGGTCTGAAGCCCGCCCCTACCGGACCTACCCGCCCGCACGCGCTGGCCGCCGGCTATTCCGTGGGCAAGCGGTACGCAATGAGCTCACCGGGGAAGTTCTGACCGCTGACCGCCACTACGACGTACTGACGCCCGTCGAGCGCATAGGTCATCGGGCCACCGGTCTGCGGCGCCGGCATGTAGACGGCGCCGGCGTCCTTGCCCGTGGCCTTGTCGTACGCGCGCAGCATGGCGCCGCGGCGGCCGTCCGGGAGCGTGAAGAAGCCGCCTTCGCCGGCGATGAGCAGCGACTTGGTGACGAGCGTACCGATGCGCCCCTGCCTGCCGGTGCGCGGGATAGTGAGGCCCTTGAGCGCGGGATGGTTCCGGATGTTGTCGGGCGTCTCGCCGTGCGCGACCTGCCACGCCATCGTGCCGCGCTTCAGGTCGATCGCGGTGATCCGCCCGTAGGGCGGCTTCACCAGCGGAAGGCCCTGCACGGTGAGCGGAACCGGCGGCGCCTTCGCGTTCTGGGGATTCGAGGCCTGGCCGCGGACGTAGCGCATGTCCGATTGCTCGCCGCCGGGGACGAGGCCGAGGTCCGAGATGCCGGTGTTGGTGAAGATATAGAAGATACCGGTCTCGGGATCGAAGGAGCCCCCCTGCCAGTTGGCGCCGCCGGTCACGTTGGGCAGCATCAGGGTGGCGAGCGGGCCATCCCACTTGCTCACCACCGGGGGCGTGAACAGCGGCCCGAGCTTGAAGCGCGACGCCAGCTTCAGCCCCTCGGCCTTCAGCTCCGGCGTGAAGTCGATGAGATCGTCGGGGCTTACACCCTGGCGCTCGAAAGCGGGTGGCTTGGTGACGAAGAGCTGTGTCGGGTGCGCGATCTCACTCGGCACATCCGACCCCTCGACCTTGCGCTCCTCGAGCGGCCAGATCGGCTCGCCGGTCACGCGGTCGAACACGTACAGCCAGCCCTGCTTGGTCGGCTGCATGACGATCTTGCGCGGCCGGCCGTCGATCGTGACGTCGGCCAGGATCGGCGCGCACGGCAGGTCCCAGTCCCAGATCCCGTGCTTGATGAACTGGAAGTGCCACTTGCGCTTGCCGGTCCTCAGATCGACGGCCACCAGGCTCTCGCCGTAGAGCCCGGCGCCTGGCCGATGGCCGCCGTAGTAGTCGCCGGTCGGCATCTCGACCGGCAGGTACACCAGCCCGAGCTCCTCGTCGGCGCTCATCTGCGCCCACACGCCGGTGTTGCCCGTGTACTCCTCGGAGCCGCTCTGCCAGGTGTCGTAGCCGAATTCGCCGGGGCGGGGAATCGTGTGGAAAATCCACAGCCGCTTGCCCGTCCGCACGTCGTAGCCGCGCACGTAGCCCTTGTCGTTGCGGCGGCTCACCGGGCGACTGCCCTCGGTGTGCGCGGCGCCGATGATCACGACGTCCTTGACGATGATCGGGGCCGCGTGCAGGCCGATGTCCCCGGTAATCGGGTCCATGTCCTGGTCGTCCTCGAGCTTCAGATCGACGCGCCCGCCTTTGCCGAAGTTCGGCACCAGGGCTCCCGTCTTCGCGTCGAGCCCGACCATCTGGTACCCCGGTGTGACGTAGACGATCCGCTCCACGCGGCCGTCGGTCCAGTACGCCAGACCGCGTCCGGAAAGGCGGCGCGGCGCCTCTTCTCCGCGCTTGCCCTCGGTCTCACGATGGACCCACAACGTCTCGCCGGTTGTGGCGTCCATGGCCACGACCGAGCGTCTCGACCCGGCGGTGGTGTACAGCACGCCCCCCACCATCAGCGGCGTGGACTGGAAGTTGAACTCGGGCGTGGGGCCGAGGTTGTCGGTCTTGAAGCGCCACGCCACTTCGAGCGAGTTGAAGTTGCCGGCGTTGATCTGATCGAGCGGCGAATACCGCGTGCTCGCGAGATCGGCGCCGTAGGTGCGCCACTCGGCTTTCACCGCGGGAGCTTTGGCCGGCGCCGCCGCCCCTCCGGGGCCTTGCGCGAACGACGACGTGCCGAGAACGCCCGCGGCGAGCCCCGACACGATCAACGCGCCGATCGGCGTCACGCGGCGCGTTCGCGGCGCCGCAACCGTCCCGATCCACCTCATCGCGGCCATATCACCCCCTGATCCTTCGAGGGCACCGGGCGCAGCCCTTTGTAGATGAACTTCTGCACCCGTTTGCCCTCGTAGGTCTCGGTCGTGTAGAGGTTGCCCCTCGAGTCCACCGCCACGCTGTGCGGCGCGTAGAACTGCCCCGGCTGCCGTCCGCCGTCGCCGAAATTGGTCAGCTCTTCGAGCGTGTCGCGGCGCAGAATACGCACCTTCATGTTCCGTCCATCCGCCAGGTAGATGTGGCTCTGGGCCGCATCCTTCGAGAAGGCGATGTCCCACACCGCACCCTCGCCGAGGCTTCGTTTGGCGATGAACGCCTCCTTGACGAACTTGCCGTCTGGCGTGAACACCTGAATCCGGTTGTTGACCCGATCGCACACGTAGAGCAGTCGATCGACCGAGAGCTCGGCGCAGTGCACCGGGTTGCGGAACTGCGGCGCCGGCGGCGCATCGGGATTGTAGGGCCCGAGGTTGCTGTCGTCGGGCTTGTTGCCGTAGGCGCCCCAATACCGCTTGAAGGCGCCCGTGTCGGCATCGAGCACGACCACCCGCTTGTTCAGATAGCCGTCGGAGATGTACGCCTCGTTCTCACGCGGGTCCACGAAGATCTTGGCGACGCGGCCAAAGCTGGTGGTGTCGTTGCTGTTACCGGGGAATGTGGATACGCCCTCGGCGTTCGCCGGGCCCTGGCGCGCGTTGGCTCGCCCGACCTGGAGCAGGAACTTCCCGCTCTTGGTGAACTTGAGCAGTTGCGCGTCGCCGTTGCCGTTGCCGCCGATCCAGACATTGCCTTTGTAGTCGACGGTGATGCCGTGATTCGAAGTCGGCCACTCGAAGCCTTCGCCCGGGCCGCCCCAGTGATTGAGAAGATTCCCCGCCTGATCGAACTCCAGCACCGGCGGCGCGCCGGCGCAGCACTCCCCCGTCGGCGGCGTCAACTCGAGCCCCTTCTCGTTGTTGTTCAGCGTGGCCGAGCTGCGATGAATGATCCACACGTGGTCGTTCTCGTCCACCGAGACGCCGATCGTGGACCCCAGCACCCAGTGATTGGGCAGCGGTTTGGGCCACAGCGGGTCCACCTCGAAGGCCGGCGCCAGCGGCGCGCTGCGGGCGGCTGCGGCCACGTCGCGCGAGAGATACAGGTAGGCGGCGCCGAGGCCGACGAACATCACGAGAAAAGCGACGGCGGTAATCGTGTTTCGATTCATCGGACGGTCTCCGTTGCCCTGACCTGGTGGGAATACCGTGGCGTTGTGAGACGACGCGCGGACGCGCGACGATCGACCAGGCGGCGGACGCCCCAGGCGACTGCCGCCGAGAGCACGGCGATCGCCAGCCAGGCGGCCGTGGTCTCGATGGCCGGCAGCGACGGTGCGGGCCAAGGGAACTGCCATAGCACCGCCCCGCGCTCCAGGAACCAGTCCCAGCCGGTGTGGGCCGCGATCGCCGAGACGACGATGGCGGCGACACGCGGCGACGACAGGCGGCGGAACGCGACGGTCACGGCGGCCGCGGCCGCCACGATCACCGCGAGCTGGGCAATCTCGACGCCGGCATTGAAGGCGACCAACGACGTCAGCAGGTGCGAGCCGGCGAACTGCAGCCGCTCGCTCAGCGCGAACGAGAAGCCGAACCCGTGTACCAGGCCGAACCCCGTCGCCACGACCCAGCGGCGCCCGAGCGCCCGCGTTCCCGGGCCGTCGGCGCTCGCCGCTCCGGCGTGCTCGACGATGTTCTCGAGCGCCATCCACACGATCGAGACGGCGATCAGGGTCTCGACCAGCGGCGGGAACCAGAGGGCCGACGGCGCCAGGCCGTAGGCCGAGGCAACGAGCGTGCAGGCATGCGCGAGGGTGAACGACGTGACGATCACCACCAGCGTCCGAATCCGGCGCAGCGAGATGGCGATGCAGAGCAGGAAGAGCAGGTGGTCGGGACCGCTCAGCACGTGGCCGACCCCGGCCCGCAGAAACGACAGCGCCGCCTGGTGCCAGCGCGGGTCGAGCTCGACCACCCCGGCATCGCCGTGCCACTGATAGGCGCGCACCGCGCCATCGGCGGTGATCACGCGCAGCACGGTCGTCACGCGCTGCCCGAGCCGCCGGAGATCCGCATCGATCGCCAGACGCCCGGGCGGGCCCTGGCGCGGGTAGTCGATGCGCGCGTCGAGCACGCCCTGTTCCCACAGCAGTTGCAGGCGCGCACCGAGCGGCGGGCCGGCCAGCTGGGCGCTCGCCGTCTCGAGGCGCTCGAACGCGCGGTCGGACGGCAACGACAGCCGCACCGCGGACAGCTCGCCGGGCCCCAGGCTGCGGCCGTCCTCGAGGATGTCGATGTTCTGAATCAGCCACACCGTCGCGGCATGCCGCAGCGCCGGGTCGACGCGAGCCAGATCGACGTAACCGGCCCCGCGGGTGGGCACGTCCACGTCGCGCATCGCGGCGAGTGGGACGCGCACGAGCAGCGAGACACGGCCTGCGTCCGGCCGCAGGAATGCCTGCAGCGTAATGTCGTCCGGAACGTCGTGGGCGGCCGTCGTGCCACCGAGAACGAACAGGACCGCGGCCACGGCCGCGAGGACGCGCGTGCTGACGGAGACCGGCGCCAAGGCGAGCGGATTATAGCCCGCCGGGGCGGGCCGGATAGACTCGGGCTGCGAGATGACGAACACGACCCTTCGGAGTGCATTCGACGAGCAGTGGACCCGCTGGCAGCGCAGCGTCGACGCCTGTCGCGACCGCCTGGGTCATGGCGCGGTCCACGCTCTGCGTGTCGGCTCGCGCCGGCTGCTCTCGCTGCTCGATCTCGTCCGTGAACTGACCGACGTTCCGCGGAAGGCCGACGAACGAGTGGCCGCGACCCTGCGGTCGCTCCTGGATGCACTTGGACCGCTCCGCGACGCCCAGAACGAGCGCCACCGGGTGAAGCGCGCGCGAGACGGCGCGGGCATCGAACCACTCCGCCGCCACCTCAAACAGCAGGGAGGGCGTTACAAGCGGCCCGCGCGTCACGCCGTCGCGCATGCCGCCGGGGCCCGGGTCCGCAACGACGGCGCGCGGTTGCGTGCGGCCATCGTGGCAGGGGCGAGTGCCGCCGCGCCAGCCGAGGGCCACTCCCGCCTGGCCAAGGCCGTGGACCGGGCCGCGGCGGACGTTCGCAGCCGCCTGGCGCACCTCGACGTGGCCAGGCCGCGCAGCGTGCACCGGCTCCGCATCGCGTTGCGTGAATTCCGCTACGTGGTGGAGATCGCCACCCGCCTCTCGCCCGGCGTCGACGTGAGCGGCCAGGCGACGGTCAGGGCCCTGCAGCGCCGGCTGGGCCGGGCCCACGACGCCGAGGTGCTGCTCGACCGGCTCGATCGCTTCGTGCGCCGGCATCCCGAAGACGCCGGTGCGGCTCTCCTCGCGTTGCGCCGTACCCTGAGCGCCGAACGGAACCGTCAGCTCGCCGGACTCACCGGCGCGTTGCCCACGCTCGACGCCGCGCTGAGCGCCGCGGCGCCCGCGCCTACGGCAGCAGCTCGGCGAAGAACTCGTTCACCATCCGTTGATCCGGATCGACCGTCTTGAGCCAGCCGGCCAGCGTGGTCCAGCGGTCGCCGTATGCCGACTCGACGTGCGCCTTTCTCACGAACGGGCTCTGATTCAGCAGCGGGATGCCGCCGCGTTGATGCGCCCACTCGTTGAACGCCTGGAGAAACGCGGCCCATGCCGCCGGTTCCGTTTCGCCCACCGCGTGAATCGGGTCGAGCGAAATGATGTCGCCGTCGTAGCTGTACGACAGCAGTGAGCCGGTGTCCTTCCTGATGAAGTACGACCCCAGCGGCATGTTGCAGCGGAACCCGGTGCGCTGGTAGTACTCCGCGGCCCACTGCACGTAGTCTTGCAGGTTCTGCGCGTAGGCCGCGCGTGGGAACGCCCAGAAGGTGAATGCGTAGCGCGCGGAGACCGGTGTCTTGGAATAGTTCACCGTCTTGTCCGGAGCCTCGAGCGTGAACCCTCCTCCGGCGCTCAGCAGGCGGTAGAACCCCAGCTCGATGCCCGTGCCGAGGCGTTCTGTGACCGGCGCCAGGACCGACCCGGCCAGATGGTCGCGCAGCCCGCGGCCGACGAATGCCGCCAGGAAGTTCCACCCGAACTGTCTCGCGTCTCCGAGCCATTCGTGCTTCAGCGCCGCCGCTCGATTCCGCGCCTGAATCACGAACGAGTCTCCGATCGTCCACATCACCATCGTCTGGTTCGCGGCGATCGCCTGCTCGATCACGTCCTGGGTCACGTCCTTGATGGCGTGCACCTCGTAGGTGAACTGGATGATCTCGAGCGGTTTGATCCGGAACGTCACTTCATAGACGATGCCGGCCAGGCCGTAGCTCGCCTTGATGAACGGCAGCAGCTCGGGGTTCCTGCTCTCGGACGCTTCCTCGAGTGTTCCTGAGGGGCTGACCCACTTGATCCCCGTCAGGTAGGAGTTGAGCTGCCCGAGCTCGACGCCATCTAGGCTGTCCTTCGTCTGGCAGCACGCCGCCGAGCCGAGCGTGATGTTGCCGATCTCGATGTTCAGCATGAACTGCAGCTGCTGCTTGCGCAGCACCTTGGCCGCCTCGACGAGCTGCAGTCCGGCCTGCGCCGTGATCGTCATGGCGTCGGTGTCGATGCTGACGATGCGGTCGAAGCCCGCCATGCTGACGATCGTTCCCTGAGAGATCGCGCAGGGCGTGAGCGAGTGATGACTCCCCATCGCGCGCACGGGCCCTGGATAGCGATCCGGCTGCCGCAGGATGGCCTGCAGCTCTTCCACGCTCGTCGGCCGAACGTGCTGCTGCGGCGTCGCCGAAATCGCACCGTCGTAGTTCGTGATGCTCGTGGACACGTGGCCTCCTGAGAAGCAATCAGATGAGGTGATACAGCGCCCATTCTGATCGAACCGCCACGTCTCGGCCAGGGTGATTGATCCCGCCGCACGCGCACACCAGCTGAACCGTTGGTGCAGTTCTGTGCATGTGCTGGGTGCAGTTTCGTGCAAGCGCTATGCCGCGTGCATCAAAGTGAAGCACGCGGTGTAAATATGTGTCATCTTTCGGGACTCAAAGCTCGTGGGTGCAACGCTGCGAATCCTTCCGAACGGGTCGTTCAACCTGTCGCCTGACGGGCTCGAGGAGTTCCCGCCCGAAGGCGTCGTCGTGCCCGAAGTCGTGTCGGAGATCGCATCCGAGATGCAGTTGGTCGCGCTCGACCACACGAGCACGGCACTCGTGCTCACGGAGACCGTGGCGGCGTATCCGCCGCAAGAGAGGCCTCCTTCAACTTCCGCATTCGTCTCGCAGCCGACCTACCACCTGACCTCCGGTTCCACCGCACGCTCGCCCATCGGTTCGTCGGTCACGCGCGCCGTGCGCGCGAACCTCCTCGCCTCATTTCTGGCTGCGTCGTTCGTCCTCCTGCGGCTCTCGTCGCTGGCCTGGCGCGCCACCTGCCGAGTGTGGCAAGGCGTGGCTTCGTCCGCGGTGTTCCTCTGGCACGCGATCATCGCGTGCGGCACGGCGATCGCCCGGTTCGCGCGTGCGGTCGTGCGGGAGACCGCGTACGCAACCGCCCGCACGATCGGCTTCGTCCTCTCAACGCTGGCCGCCACGGGCCGCGGCGGGCGCGTCGTGGTGGTGCTGGCCACGACCCTGACCGTGAGCATGATGGCCGCCGTCGCCGGCGCATTCGCCGCGATCGTCTGGGCCATCGTCGTCGGCCTCTGGATTCTGGTGCTGGGCACGGCGAGGCTGCCGGTCGCCGGAGTCCGCGCCGGGCGCCGAGGCGCCCCGTCCGCCATCTCATTCGTCAGGCGCGCGATCGCCGCCTGCGGCGCGCGGGTGTTTTTCCTCGTCCGCGCCGCCG
>DATMDI010000041.1:0-12002 GCA_035557875.1 Vicinamibacterales bacterium | reverse complement strand
CGAGCACCTCGAAGCTGTGGCTCGCATCCTTGGCGAAGCCGATGCCGGGGTCCACCAGCACCTGCTCGCGCGGCACGCCGGCGCCGCTGGCAAACGCGATGCTCTCGCGCAGCTCGTCGAGCACCTCGTCCACGACGTCGTGATAGCTCGCCTGCTCGTACATCTCGCGCGAGCGCCCCCGCGTGTGCATCAGGATGACGGGCGCACCGCGCCGCGCCACCACCCCGGCCAGCTCGGGTTCGTAGCGCAGGCCGCTGATGTCGTTGACGATCGAGGCTCCGGCCGCGAGCGCGGCGTCGGCCACCGAGGCCTTGTAGGTGTCGATCGAAATCGGCACCATCACCTGACCGGCCAAGGCTTCGATCACTGGCAGTACCCGCCGCCGCTCTTCGCTCTCGCCTACGGGGAGCGCTCCCGGCCGCGTGGACTCGCCGCCGATGTCGAGCACGTCGGCGCCGTCCTCCACCATGCGCAGCGCCGCCGCCACCGCCGCCTTCACGTCGAGGTTCACGCCGCCGTCGGAGAAGGAGTCGGGCGTGACGTTGACGATGCCCATCACGAGCGTGCGCTCGCCGAGCGTCCAGGACGCTCCGCCCGGGAGCCGAAGGGTGAAGCGCCGTCGCGACATGGAAAAGCCCGCGGCGCCGTGCAGCGCCGCGGGCTCAATTGTGGATCGAAGAGGGCTGAGACCGAATCCCGGCTCGACCCTATTCCTGCGTGACCGGCCGCGGCGGCAGGGTCGGCACCAGCGGCGCCTTCCAGTTCGACTCGCGCGACGGCGTGGCCTCGTGCCCGCCGCTCGGCGGCGGGATCTGCGCCGGCTCGTCGAGCTTCAGACCGGCGGCCAGGCGGATCACCTGCTCGGCGTCGAGCGTCTCGCGCTGCAGCAGCGCGTCGGCCATCGCCATCAGCGGCGCCTTGTGCTCGGTGAGAATGGCCAGCGCCCGGTTGTAGTTGTCGGTGATGAAGCGCTTCACTTCCTGGTCGATGCGGAGCGCCGTATCCTCGCTGTAGTCCTGGTGCTGGGAGATCTCGCGGCCCAGGAAGATCTGCTCTTCCTTCTTGCCGAAGGTGAGCGGGCCCATCGCCGTGCTCATGCCCCACTCGCACACCATCCGGCGGGCGAGGTCGGTCGCGCGCTCGAGATCGTTGCCCGCTCCGGTCGTCATGCTGCCGTTGGTGATCTCCTCGGCGATGCGGCCGCCGAGCAGGATCGCGATCTGATCCTCGAGGTACTCGCGCGCGTAGTTGTGCTTCTCGTCCATCGGCAACTGCTGCGTCAGGCCGAGCGCCATCCCGCGCGGGATGATCGTCACCTTGTGGATCGGGTCGGCGTGCGGCAGCTTCACGGTGAGCAGGGCGTGCCCGGCCTCGTGAATCGCCGTGACCTTCTTCTCTTCCTCGCTGATGATCATGGACCGCCGCTCGGCGCCCATGAGCACCTTGTCCTTCGCGTACTCGAAGTCGTGCATGCGCACGACCTTCTGGTTGTAGCGCGCCGCGTTGAGCGCCGCCTCGTTCACCAGGTTCGCGAGATCCGCGCCGGAGAAGCCGGACGTGCCACGGGCCAGCACCGCCACGTCGACGTCGTCGGCCATCGGAATCTTCTTCGTGTGCACCGAGAGGATGCCCTCGCGGCCCTTGACGTCCGGACGGTTGACGACGATGCGGCGATCGAACCGCCCCGGGCGCAGCAGCGCCGGATCGAGCACGTCGGGGCGGTTGGTGGCCGCCACCAGGATGACGCCCTCGTTCGACTCGAATCCATCCATTTCCACGAGCAGCTGGTTGAGCGTCTGCTCGCGCTCGTCGTGGCCGCCGCCGAGCCCCGCGCCGCGGTGCCGGCCGACGGCGTCGATCTCGTCGATGAACACGATGCACGGGGCGTTCTTCTTGCCCTGCTCGAACAGGTCGCGGACGCGCGAGGCGCCGACGCCGACGAACATCTCGACGAAGTCCGAGCCGCTGATCGAGAAGAACGGCACGTTGGCCTCGCCGGCGACCGCGCGGGCGAGCAGCGTCTTGCCTGTTCCCGGGGGGCCCATCAGCAGTACGCCCTTCGGGATGCGGCCTCCCAGCTTCTGGAACTTCTGCGGCTCACGCAGGAAGTCGATGATCTCCTGGAGTTCGTCCTTGGCCTCGTCCACGCCGGCGACGTCCTTGAACGTCACCTTCTTCGACGCGGTGGACGACAGCTTCGCCTTGCTCTTGCCGAACGACAGCGCCTTGTTGCCCCCGCTCTGCATCTGGCGCATGAAGAACAGCCAGAACCCGATCATCAGCAGGATGGGCGCCCACGTATACAAAAGCGCTGCCCAGGGGCTGTCGGTGGGCTGACGGGCGGTAACGACGACGTTGCGCTCGATGAGCTTGTTCGCGAGCCCCTCGTACTGCGGCGGCGCATAGGTACGAAAGCTGTCGTTCGCCTTGTTGACACCGGTGATGTCGTTGCCGGTGATCGTCACCCGCTCGACCTGACCAGCGTCCACGGAGGCCATGAACTCGCTGAAGCTCAGGGGCTTGGCGCTGGCCTGGTACTTGGTGGAGAAGTTCCAGACAAGGAGCCCCACCACGATGAGGACCATCCAGAACACCGCGCTCCTGATTGTCGAGTTCACCCTGATACCTCCAAAAGGCGCTGGCTCCCCTTGATACCGTCTCCGAGCCTTACGTTAAGAATATCACCTAGCCGCCGGCCCTCGATCCATTAAGACCAGGTTTCCCCCGCGAAGTTCCCAGCGGCTGCCGGGCACGTCCGCAGCTCGAGCGTGGCCCCGGAGAACCGCGAGCGCGAGCTCGACGTGCTCCAGCCCCACTTCGCGGCCACCCGCGCGGACCCGCATCGCCTGCCAGAGCACCCGGCGGGCAAGCGGCAACGGCTCGCTGAGGAGCGCCGCCGCGTTCAGCTGCAGGCAGTCCCGGCCACTCGTGACGAGGGCCTGGTACCGGGAGGCGGCCAGCTCGTCCAGCCACTGCCCGTCGTCGCGAGCCACCTCGGCGGCACGGGCGAGTGATGACCGGGTGTTGCCGCCATACGCCGCGTCGAGTTCCGGAAGCACTCGATGGCGGACGCGGTTGCGCGGATTGCTCAGATCCGCATTGGTCTCGTCGTCCACCCACGACTGGCCAAGCGTGCCCAGCCAGGCCCGCAACTCGTCGCGCGAGACATCGAGCAACGGGCGGATGACGGCGCCTCTTCTTGGATAGACGCCACCGAGTCCGCTGGGGCCGGCCCCGCGCATCAGCTTGAGCAATACCGTCTCGGCCTGGTCGTCGACGGTGTGTCCCACCGCAATGCACGTGGCCGAGCAGGTTGCGGCGGCGCGGGCCAGAAAGGCGTAACGGAGACGCCGGGCGGCGTCCTCGAGCGACAGCCGGTGCTCGCCGGCATACGCAGCCACGTCGGCTGCTTCCGTCGAGAACGGGAGATTCAGTGACGCCGCGAGGTCGCGGCAGAACGTTTCATCCCGGCTGGCCGTCGGCCGGAGTTGGTGGTTGTAGTGGGCGAGCCCCGCGATGCGGAAGTCCGAGGCGGGCGCCAGATCGATTAACGCGCGCGCGAGCGCCACCGAGTCGGAGCCGCCCGACACGCCCACGAGCACACGGCTCCCCGGAGGACAGAGCGCGTGGCGCTGAATCGTGCGCCGGATCTGCTGGAGAAGCGCGTTCACAACGGCTCGAGGCTCAGGGCTCAAGGCTCAGCAACTAGGGTTGCCGGCCGAACGCTGGCCAAATTGAGGATGGCTTGCCAACCGAAGCCCACCTTCGCTCGGGCACATTTCAGCGAGCTACGGTGGGCGAAGGTTGGTGCCGGAGGGCGGACTCGAACCGCCGACCCCGCGCTTATGAGACGCGTGCTCTAACCGGCTGAGCTACTCCGGCACGAACCTACGATTCTACCGGAGGACGGGTGGGACAGGTAAGACAGGTGGGACAGGTGTGTATTTCCTACCCGTCTCACCCGTCCTACCAGTCCTACCTGTCCTGTCCTCCGGAGGCCGCCTCAATCGCAGCGGCCGCGAGCAACGGAATCAGGATCTCGTGGTGCCCCACCAGCGAAATCCCGGTGCCGCTGCCAGCGACGGGCCGCGACACGACATTGGTCTGCGGGCGGTAGTGGCGCGTGAAATCGATGTCCACGGTGGTCAGGCCGGAGAGATCGGCGCCCTGGTTCCGGGCGAGCGCGACGGCCTTCAGGAACACCTCGGGCAGCACCACGGCGGAGCCGCAGTTGAGATAGACGCCGCCGCCAAGGCGCGCCACGCACGATGTGAAGTAGCGGAAATCGCGCAGGCTGGCCTCGCCGATGGCTGCCCCGGATGCGGCCGGATGCATATGAAGGATGTCGGTGCCGATCGCGACGTGCACCGTGAGCGGAATATCCAGGCGGTGCGCGGCAGCCGCGAGGCTGTGACGCGCGAACGGCGGATCGAGCGCCGCCAGATGCGCGCCGACCGCCTGGCCGAGGCCCTGCCCCGCGCCGGCGCCGCGGCGGATGACGTCGTTCAACGACGCCGTCTCGGCCGCCATGCCGAAGCGACCAGGACCGAGCGCTTCGTCCACGTCCTCGGACGTCCCGCCCGACAGCGCGATCTCGAAATCGTGGATGATGCCGGCGCCGTTCATCGCCAGCGCCGACACGAAGCCGCGCTCCATCAGATCGACCAGCACCGGCGACACCCCGGTCTTGATCACGTGGGCGCCGACGCCCCAGACGACGCCGCGGCCGCCCCGCTTCGCCGCGGCAATCGCCAGCGCGGCGGCCCGGAGATCACGGGCCCCGAGAAATGCGGGCAACGTCGCGAACCACTCCGCGAAGGTCCCGCCCGGCGTGAACGGCCGGCCGAAGTCGTCCGCGCGCGCCTTGCTCTCCCGCCCGGCCAGCGGATACGTGCGCACGCCGGACGCGTCGAACTCGTCGTAAGGGAATGGCATGTGAAGGCTCAGGGCTTAGGGCTCACGGCTCGGGGCCTGGACGCTCATGAAAAACCCTCGAAGTGTACGCTTGTTTGACAAGCGTACTCCTCGAGCGCCAGCAAGCAATCCATGCCCCTGAGCCTTGAGCCGTTCAGGTTTTCAGACCACGACCGTCGCATCCCCATAGCTGTAGAAGCGGTATCCGTGCGCGACGGCCTCGCGGTAGGCGTCGAGGATCCGTTCGCGGCCGGCGAAGGCGGCGACGAGCATCAGCAGCGACGATCGCGGCAGGTGGAAGTTGGTGATCAGTCCGTCCACCAGACGGAACCGGTGCCCGGGGTGGATGAACAGCCGCGTCTCGCCGGAGGCTGCGCTCACCTGCCCCTCGGCCGTGAGATCGAGCGATTCGAGCACGCGCACCGTCGTGGTGCCGACGGCGATGACGCGGCGGCCCTCGCGGCGGGCCCGGGTCAGCGCCGAGGCCGCGGCCTCCGGCACCGAGTACCACTCGGGATCGACCTCGTGCTCCTCCACTCGCTCGACCCGTACCGGCTTGAAGGTGCCGTAGCCGACGTGCAGCGTCACGCGCGCCTGCTCGACGCCGGCGGCCACGAGCGAGGCGAGCTGGCCGCCGGTGAAGTGGAGGCCCGCGGTCGGCGCGGCAATCGAGCCGCGCTCGCCGGCGTACACCGTCTGGTAGCGTTCGCGGTCGCCGGGGCCAACGTCGCGCTTGATGTACGGCGGCAGCGGCACGTGCCCGATGCGATCGATGATCGCCGTGACGCCATCGGGATGGCCGGTCCAGAGACGAACCGTTCGCCGTCCCTGAAATCGACGCGCCAGGATCTCGCCGTGCAGCACGCTGCCCTCACGCTCGAACAGCATCCGCGCACCCGGCTTCAGTTTCTGGCCCGGGTGTACCAGCGCATCCCACTCCTCCGCGCCCGGCGCTTCGGCGGTTTCGGCCGGCCGCGGCTGCCCCATGAGCAGGCATTCCACTTCTCCTCCGCTCGGATCGCGGCGTCCGCGGAGCCGCGCCGGAAACACCCGCGTGTCGTTGAGCACGAGCAGATCACCTTCGCGCAGATATCGACCCAGGTCCGAAAACATCGCGTGCTCGAAGGCGCCGCCCGCGCGCGGCGCGACGAGCAGCCGCGACCGCCCGCGCTCGGTGGCCTCCTGCGCGATGAGCGATTCGGGCAGCTCGAAGTCGAAGTCGGAAACGTTCACGTGCCCGATCCGAAGAACATCCCGAGATTGACGCGCCCCTTGGCGGCGTTGAGCGGCTTCCACAAGTCGCCCACCTTCGTGATCCGCGCGCGGACGTTGTCGAGGCGGAAGTCCTCGATGGCGACCCCCTTTTCCACCTCGGCCCATGTGAGCGGTGTGGACACGGAGGCCGTGGCCGTGGGCCGCACGGAGTAGATGCTGGCCAGGGTCTGTCCCCACGCGTTCTGGCGGTAGTCCACGAGCACGCGATTCTTCGGGCGGCTGCTCTTGCGATACTCCACTGTCAGCAGCTTGGGATGGCGCGAGGCGAGCTCGGTGGCGAGCGCCTTGGTGAACATGAGCACGTCGTCCTGGGTCGGGCCGTGGACGATGGGCACGTGCACGTGGCAGCCGCGCGAGCCGCTGGTCTTCACGAGCGCCTTCATCTTGAGCGTCTCGAGCGCCTCGCGGACGACGAGCGCCGACTCCAGCACCTGGGCGAACGTGGCGCCGGGACTCGGGTCGAGATCGAAGTGCAGGTAATCGGGCCGGTCGTAGTCCTCGCACCGTGCATACCACTGGTTCAGGTCGATGCAGCCGAGGTTCACCACCCACAACAGCGACGGCAGGTCGTCGATGACCGGAAAGTTCACCACTTTCTCGTCGTTGTGGCTGATCGGGCAGATGCGGATCCACGGCGGCCGCGGCGACGGCGCTTCCTTCATGAAGAACGACTCGCCGAACGCGCCGTTGGGATAGCGCCGCATCACCATGGCCCGATCGGCGATGTGCGGCAACAGCACCGGCGCCACGTCGGCGTAGTACTGCAACAGGTCGCCCTTCGTGATCTTCAGGTCCGCCCAGAAAACCTTGTTGAGATTGGTGAGCCGCACGTCGCGTCCGTCGATGCGGACGTTGACGTCGTTCTTCTCGCGCGGGATAAAGAAGGCTTCTGGCAAGCGTCCTCTTCGGGCGCCAGCAAGCATGCCACGCCCTGAGCCCTGAGCCTTAAGCCTTGAGCCCTGCGCCTTCCTTCAACCCCCAGCGGAGGAGCAGGGCACCGACCGTAAAGCCTGCTCCGACGGAAACCATCAGGAGCAGGTCTCCGCGTTTGAGCCGCTTGTCGGCGACGGCGTCGTTGAGCGCGAGCGGAATGGTGGCGGCGGTCGTGTTGCCGAACTTCTCGACGTTGATTACGACCTTCTCGACCGGGAGCTGCAACTTTTCGGCCGCGGCGAGGATGATGCGCCGGTTGGCCTGGTGCGACACGAAGAGATCGAGATCGCCCGGCTGCACGCCGTTACGTTCGAGCAGGCGCCGGCAGGCCTCTTCTGTGTTGCGAACGGCAAAGCGGAAGACGGCCTGACCGTCCTGCTTCACGTAGTGCAGCCGCTGATCGACGGTCTGATGCGACGCCGGCTGCCGGCTGCCGCCGGCCGGCATGCACAGGTTCTCGCCACCGCTGCCGTCGACGTAGTTGACGAAGTCGATGATGCCGATCCCCTCTTCGCTGGTCGCCTCGACGACCGCGGCGCCGGCGCCGTCGCCGAAGATCACGCAGGTGGCGCGGTCGGTGTAGTCGATGATGCTCGACATCACGTCGGCGCCAATCACCAGGGCGTGCTTGCTGGCGCCGGTCGACACCATGTTGGCGGCGGTGGTCAGCGCGTAGGTGAAGCCGGAGCACGCCGCGCCCAGGTCGAAGCCCCAGGCGTTGGTGGCGCCGATGGCGTGCTGCACCAGACACGCGGTACTCGGGAACATCATGTCGGGCGTGGTGGTGCCAACCACGATGAAGTCGATCTGGTCCGGCGTCAGCCCGGCGCGCTCGATGGCGAGGAGCGCTGCCTTCGTGGCGAGTTCGGACGTCCCGACCCCCGGCTCGGCAATGTGGCGCGAGCGGATGCCGGTCCGCTGGACGATCCACTCGTCGCTCGTCTCGACCATCTTCTCGAGATCGGCGTTGGTGAGCAGCTTGGGAGGAACGTAGGTCGCGAGGCTCGCGATGCGCGCACGGCACACGGTGCGCGGGGCGGCGGTTACCACAGACGGGGATCCTTCCTCGGGAGGGTGAGCCCGAAATAGTCGTAGGCGCGCGGGGTGGCGACGCGGCCACGCGGCGTGCGATCGAGGAAACCGGCCTGAATCAGGAACGGCTCGTAGATGTCCTCGATCGCGTCCTTCTCTTCGTGGATGGCGGCGGCCAGGCTGTTGACGCCCACCGGCCCGCCGCCAAACTTGTCGATGATCGTGCGCAGCAGCTTCCGGTCCACCTCGTCGAAGCCGCGCTCATCCACCTCGAGCAGCGTGAGCGCGGACCGCGCCACCTCCACGGAGACCCGCCCGTCGGCGCGCACTTCCGCGAAGTCGCGCACCCGCCGCAGCAGACGGTTGGCGATGCGCGGCGTGCCGCGCGATCGGCGGCCGATTTCCCCCGCCGCTTCGTCGTCGATCGGCACGCCGAGAATGCGTGCGGAGCGGCGTACGATTTCGACGATGTCGCGCTCGTTGTAGAAGTCGAGGCGATGGACGATACCGAAGCGCGCGCGCAGCGGCGACGTGAGCAGCCCGGCGCGGGTCGTGGCCCCGACCAGCGTGAACCGCTGCAGCGACACCTTCACCGACTTGGCGCCAGGGCCCTGCCCGATCATCACGTCGAGCTCGTAGTCCTCCATTGCCGGATAGAGGATCTCTTCGATCGCCGGCGGGATGCGGTGGAACTCGTCGATGAACAGCACCTCGTGCGCCTGCAGGTCGGTGAGCATCGCGGCCAGGTCGCCCGGCTTTTCGATCACCGGGCCGGCGGTGGCTTTCACCGGCACGCCCATTTCGGCGCCGATGACGTAGGCCAGCGTGGTCTTGCCGAGCCCGGGCGGCCCGTAGAGCAGGACGTGATCGAGCGCCTCGCGGCGGCCGCGCGCCGCGGCGATCGACACCTCGAGGTTGTCGCGGATGCGGTCCTGCCCGATGTACTCGGCGAGCGAGCGCGGGCGCAGCCCGACCTCATACTGCGCCTCCTCGTCGGCGGGCACACCGGTTATCACGCGATCGGCCATGGCTGGTTCGTGGCGGCCTTCCTACCGGCTCCGCATCAGCTCGCGGAGCGCGGCCTTGAGCGCGATCTCGAACGTGGGCTCCCCGCCCGCCGCGAGCGCGGCATCGGCGGCCTTCTCGGCCAATGGCCGATGATATCCGAGGTTCTGCAGCGCGGAGAGCAGGTCATCGCGCAGCCGATCTTCCGCCGACGCGGGCGCCGCGGCTGCCTCGGGCTCGACGCCGAACTGCGCCACGCGGTCCTTGAGCTCGAGCACGATGCGCTCGGCGGTCTTCTTGCCGACGCCGGGGATGCCGGTGAGCCGGGCCACGTCGGCGCGCACGATGCTGGTCACGAGATCGCGGGCCTCCATGCCGGAGAGAAGCGCCACCGCCATCTTCGGTCCGATGCCGCTCACGCCGATCAACCGCTCGAAGAGCTGACGCTCCAGGTCGGTAAGGAACCCGAAGAGCTGCAGCGCGTCCTCGCGCACGTGGGTGTGGACTCGCAGCGCCACGTCGCCGCCGGGCTCGGCGACGCGGTAGTAGGTGGAGAGCGGGACGTGGACGTCGTAGCCGACGCCTTGCACGTCCACGGTGATGCGGTTGGGCTGTTTGTCGAGCACGCGCCCGCGCAGGAACGCGATCATCCCGCCGCCGGCGGACGGTACTGCCGCCAGCTGCGCGGCGTCCGGGCTCGCCGTGGGCCGGCGTCCGCCTTCGCGTCGGCTTCGAGCCGCGCCTTCAGCCCGCCCTTGGGCACCGAGTGCAGGTGGCAGATGGCCACCGCGAGCGCGTCGGCGGCATCGTGCGGGGACGGCGGGGCGGCCAGGCCGAGGAGCAGCTTGACCATCATCTGCACCTGCGGCTTCTCGGCGCGGCCGTAGCCCACCACGGCCCGCTTCACTTCGGCGGGCGTGTATTCGACCACCTCGCACCCGGCTTCCACGGCCGCGAGCATGGCCACGCCGCGGGCGTGCCCCAGCTTCAGGGCGCTGCGGGCGTTCACGGCGTGAAACAGGTTTTCGATCGCGACGCAGTCGGGGCGGGAGGCAGCCAGCAGTCGTGTGAGCTCACGGTAGATCCGGGACAGCCGCTGGGGCAGCCCGTCACCAGGCGCCGCCGCGATGGCGCCGCAGGTGACGAGCACGTGGCGCCGACCGTCGCTCTCGACGCAGCCGTAGCCGGTGCGCTCGGAGCCGGGGTCGATGCCGAAGATCCTCACGCCAGCGAGGCCTCGATCTCCTTCTCTTCGATGTCGAAGTTCGCCCAGACGTGCTGGACGTCGTCGTGGTCGTCCAGCGCTTCCATCAGCTTGAGCATCGTGCGCGCATCGCTGCCCTGCAGCTTCACGTAGTTCTGCGGCACCATCGCGACTTCGGCGTTGGCGGGCTCGACGCCGAGCGCCTTCACCGCGTCGCGCACCGTCTCGAAGTTCTCGGGCGCGCAGATGATCTCCCACACGCCGCCATCGTCGCTCATGTCGTCGGCGCCGGCTTCGAGGGCCGCGTTCAGGAGCTTCTCCTCGTCGGCCTTGTCCTTCTCGACGAAGACCTGCCCCTTGCGCGTGAACATCCAGGCGACGCTGTTCTCGGCGGCCAGGTTGCCGTTGTACTTGCCGAGGATGAAGCGCACCTCGCCCACGGTCCGGTTCTTGTTGTCGGTCAGCGACTGAATGAGCAGTGCCACACCGCCGGGCCCGTAGCCTTCGTAGGTGATCTCTTCGTAGTGGACGCCCGGTTCCTCGCCCGTGCCGCGGCGGATGGCGCGCTCGATGTTCTCGCGCGGCATGTTGGCCGCCTTGGCGTCGGCGATGATCGTGCGCAGGCGCGGGTTCATGCCTGGATCGCCGCCACCGTGCCGCGCGGCGACGGTGAGCTCCTTGATGAGGCGCGTGAAGACCTTGCCGCGCTTGGCGTCGGCGGCACCCTTCTTATGCTTGATGGTGTGCCACTTGGAATGGCCTGACATGCGAAAACTCCACTAGACGTCTTGAACGTTCACGATCCCAGAAACTCGTTTGGACGAGCCGTTCAAGACGGCTACGCCCGCCCGAAGGGCGGGCAATTAGACACTGCTCTAGCGGGGTGGAGCCTCGATGCTCTTCGGGCGTAACCCCGCTAGATACAACGGGAAACGACCGTTGATGATAGCACGGCGAAAAACGCAAGCCGCTGCCTGGCGGGGGCCGCGCTTTCTGCCCGCCGCCGGACGGGTCCACACCGAATGGGCAGGCGAACGGACCGGCCCGGGCGGGCACGGCCCCTGCGAGACCGGGCGCGAGTGGCCTGTCCTGGTCATGTGTGATGCGGATTCCGGAGCGCGGCGCCCGGTTGGCAAGGCGCGAAGAGCGCGCATGTTGGGCACATGTAAGCGATGAGCAACGCAGCCAAGCGGGATGCCCCGCCCGGAAGGCGCGTTACACATGACCAGGACAGGCCACTAGAATGAGCGGCGTGACGGGATCCTCGTCGCACGACCGAGGCGCGAAGCTCACCTACGAACGCATCAAGCCGCGCTTGTACGAACGGTTTGCCGTGCCGGAGTACTGGATCGTCGATCCCGATCTCGACGCCATCAAGGTGTTCCGGCTGGTCGAGAGCCGGTATCGCCGCGTTCAGGAACTGTCGCCCGACGCCGGCGAGGTGCTGACCACGCCCCTGCTCCCGGGCCTCGAGATGCCCCTCGTGGAGATCTTCGAAGATTGAGTCAGGCGGCCGGGTCTCAAGACCCGCCCCGCGGCTGCTAAGTGCGCTTGCGCGCGAGAATCACCCACACGTCCGCGCGCGGGTCCCATTCGCGCCCCTTGTAGTCGCCGAGCAGCGCCGTGATCTCGAAGCCGG
>DATMDI010000040.1:0-19118 GCA_035557875.1 Vicinamibacterales bacterium | reverse complement strand
TTCGACGAGGTCCGCAGCTGGTAGAGCCCCTTCAGGATGCCGTCGCGCGAGCCTTCGGGCATCGGCAGCATCTCGTATGTCTCGTTCATCACGGTGAGGTAGTAGAAGACGCTCTCGCCGTCCTTGTACATGCGCCGGATGCCGTCTTCGAGAATCACCGCGATCTCGTAGGCAAACGTCGGGTCGTACGAGATCAAGTTCGGCACGGCCAGCGCCAGCAGGTGGCTGTGGCCGTCCTGATGCTGGAGCCCTTCGCCCGACAGGGTCGTCCGGCCCGCCGTGCCGCCCAGCAGGAACCCGCGCGTGCGCGTGTCGGCCGCGGCCCAGACCAGGTCGCCGACGCGCTGCATCCCGAACATCGAGTAGTAGATGAAGAACGGAATGGTGTTGACGCCGTGCGTGGCGTAGGCGCTGCCCGCGGCGATGAACGACGCCAGCGAGCCCGCCTCGTTGATCCCTTCCTCGAGGATCTGCCCTTCCTTCGCTTCCTTGTAGTAGAGGAGCGTGTCCATGTCGACCGGCTCGTAGAGCTGACCGACACGCGAGTAGATGCCCACCTGGCGGAAGAGCGCCTCCATGCCGAAAGTGCGTGCCTCGTCCGGCACGATCGGCACCACCAACTCGCCAAGCTCCTTGTCGCGCAGCAGCTTCGCCAGCATGCGCACGAACACCATCGTGGTCGAGGCCTTGCGGCCTTCGCTGCCGGCGTGGAATTCCTTGAAGAGCTCGGGAAGGGAGTCGATCTTGAGCGGTTCGACCTGGACGGTGCGGGAGGGCACGAAGCCGCGGAGTTGCTTGCGGCGCTCCGTGAGATACGTCACCTCGGGGCTGTTGTCGGAGGGGCGGTAGAACGGGGCCTTGCTCACTTCCTCGTCGGCGACCGGGATGCCGAACCGGGTGCGGAACGCCCTCAGCTCGTCTTCGTTCAGCTTCTTCTGCTGGTGGGTAACGTTCTTGCCCTCGCCCGCCTCGCCGATGCCGTAGCCCTTGATGGTGCGGGCCAGGATGACCGTGGGCTGCCCGGTATGCTCGACGGCCGCTTTATAAGCCGCGTAGACCTTGGCTGGATCGTGGCCGCCGAGCGTGAGCTTCTTCAGCTGCTCGTCGGAGAGATGCGCCACCATCTCCAGCAGCCGCGGATCCTCGCCCCAGAAGTGGTGACGCACGTAGGCGCCAGACTCCACGGCGTACTTCTGATACTCGCCGTCCACTACCTCACCCATGCGCTTCACGAGCAGGCCGTCGGCGTCCTTGGCCAGCAGCGCGTCCCACTCGCTGCCCCAGATCACCTTCAGCACGTTCCAGCCCGCACCGCGGAAGATCGCCTCGAGCTCCTGGATGATCTGACCGTTGCCGCGCACCGGACCGTCGAGCCGCTGCAAATTGCAGTTGATGACGAAGATCAGGTTGTCGAGCTTCTCGCGTGAGGCCAGCGTGATGGCGCCGAGCGATTCGGGCTCGTCGGTCTCGCCGTCGCCGAGGAAGGCCCACACCTTCGAGTTCGAGTGCTTCTTCAGCCCGCGATCTTCGAGGTAGTGCATGAAGCGGGCTTGGTAGATGGCGCAGATCGGGCCGAGGCCCATGCTGACCGTGGGGAACTCCCAGAAATCGGGCATCAGCCACGGGTGCGGGTACGACGAGAGGCCGCCGCCGTCCTTCAGCTCGCGGCGGAAGTTCTCGAGCTTCTGCGCCGAGAGGCGCCCTTCGAGGAACGCGCGCGCGTAGATTCCGGGCGCCGCGTGCCCCTGGAAGTAGATGATGTCGCCGTCGTTGTCGTCGCCCTTGCCCTTGAAGAAGTGATTGAAGCCGACCTCGTACAGCGTTGCGGCCGACGCATAAGTGGAGATGTGGCCGCCGATGCCGTCCTCGACCTTGTTGGCTTTCACCACCATGGCGAGCGCGTTCCAGCGGACGAGGCTCTTGATGCGCCGCTCGATCTCGCGGCTACCGGGGAACGGCGGCTGGGCGTCGGTGGAAATCGTGTTGACGTAGGGTGTGTTGGCTGTAAACGGCAGCTTGACGCCGTTGCGGCGCGCGTGGTCGCTCAACTCGCGCAGCAGCTTGCTGACGCGGACCGGGCCGCCCGACTTGATCACGTAGTCGAGCGACTCGAGCCACTCGCGCGTTTCGAGGGCCTCGATCTCGGCGGCGTCTTTTGGTGCTGTATTCCGCATGAATCCTCGTGGAACCACCCCGCGACGCGGGGCAGGGGACGGTAACCAGCCCTTATTCTATTATTCGGTCCTTGCTGGATGGAACCTGATTCGGCGACTTTCCCTGTGAATTCCCGCGAGGCCAGCCGCCGTCTCGCTGATGTTTCTCATGCGATCACCTCATGCGAGCGCTGCCCACGGCTCCGCGAGCATTGCCGCACCGTGGCGCGCGTGCGCAAGCGCGCGTTTCGCGACGAGGTCTATTGGGGCCGGCCCGTGCCGGGCTTCGGCGACCCGGCGGCTCGCCTGTTGCTGGTCGGTCTGGCGCCCGCCGCGCACGGCGCCAACCGGACCGGTCGAGTGTTCACCGGCGACGGCGTGGGCGGCTCGGGCGACTTCTTGATGAGCGCGCTCCACCGGACGGGCTTCGCCAGCATCGCGACGTCACAGCGTATCGACGACGGGTTGCAGCTCCGTGACGCCTACATCCTCGCGGCGGTCCGCTGCGCACCGCCGCAGAACAAGCCGACGCCCGAGGAGATTGCGCGCTGCCAGGATCATCTGGATGCCGAGGCCGACGCACTGGCGCACGTGCGCGTGGTGGTCGCGCTCGGCAAGATCGCCTTCGATGCCTGGCTGCAGCGGCTGAAACGCCGCGGCGTGTCGATCGCGCCACGGCCGCAGTTCGGGCACGGTTCGATCGCCCGGTTCGAGCACGCCCCCACGCTCATGGGCTGCTATCACCCCAGCCGGCAGAACACGAACACCGGGAAACTGACGCCGCCGATGATGGTGGACGTGTTCAGCACTGCGAAACGTCTAGCAGAAAGCCCTGCAGCCGCCGTCCGCTGAGCTCGGCGGTATTCCGCGTCTGATCTCACGGTGCCGTACGCACGACGGGCGGGCCTGCGCCCGCCCGTCGATGCCGCGATGGACAACCGACGCGTGTGCTAGATGGTGCCCGGCTTCAGGATGTACTGCATGTTCTCGTCCTGCACGCGATAGGTCTTGTGGCAGGCGCCGCAGGTGCCGCCCGCGGCCTTCAGCGCCGCAAGCGCGGCCTGCTGATCCGGCGCGGCGGCCGACACCGCCTGCTCGAGCGCCGTGATCTTGGCGATCGAATCCTTGCTGAACGCGATGGCCTCGTCCTTCTTGTTGGCGACCCAGAAATTCTCCGCGTCCGTCAACGTCTGCTTGACGATCGCCACCTGCGCCTTCGCGTCGGCGAAGTTGCCCGAGTTGATCGCCTTACCGGTCGCGCCCTGCGCGGCAGCGATCTTCTTCATTGCGGCATCGAGCTCCGCGGGGGTCGTCACTTTCTGGGCAACCAGCGCGCTTCCGGCCATGGCAATCATGGCAGCCGTCGCGATCGTGAGAATTCGCCGCATTCGATAGTCCTCCTTGGGAATCACGCACCAACTGTGCTGAGTAATCATGCCCCACGATTGCCGACCCACGCAACAAAGCGAAGCATGAATCGCATCACGTCGCGTCACGTCCGGGCCGGCGCCGCCGTGACGGTGCCGACAAACGTGTCGCGCACCGTCGCCGCGAGATCCGGGCGATTGCTGATCAGCGCATCGACGCCCCAAGCCAGAAAGCGCTCCATGTCCCCCTCGGCATCCACGGTCCACACCTGCACCTCGAGGCCGGCCGCGTGGGCATGGCGAATGAAGCGCGGTGACACGATCCGCACCCTTCCGGCATGCTCGGGCACCTGATAACCGCCAAATGGCGGACGCTTTACCGGCCACCCGCTCCAGGACCGGTACACCGCCAGACGTACCTCGGCGTGGCACGCGCTGGTGGCCACGCCCGGCAGCAGGCGCCGCACGAGGGCCGCGCTGGTGCCGCCATAGCCGGCGCAGCAGACCATGTCTTCGGCACCGGCGGCGCGGATGTCACCAGCCACACCGGCGGCCATCGCCTCGGAATCGACCTTCATCTCGATGATGACGGGCACGCCGCGATGCTGCAGCAGCACGTCGCGCAGACGCGGAACACCCAGTCCCTGTCCACGAAACGCGAACTCGCCGCCCGGGCCCTGGAACCACCACGCCGCATCCACACCGGCCAGCTCGGCTGCGGTCCGCGCCGCGACGGGCCCGGTGGCGTTGGTCGTGCGGTCGAGCAGGTCGTCGTGAATCACCACCGGTACACCGTCGGCCGCCAGGTGCACGTCGAGCTCGAGGCCGTCGGCGCCGGCGCGGAGGCCGGCCGCGAAGGCCGCCAGCGTGTTTTCGGGCGCGAGCGCGCTGCCGCCGCGATGCGCGAACACACGCGGACGCCCGCCACCGAAGAACGGCATGGCGGTCATGCTAGCAAACGCGGCGCCTCGAACCGGCCTGCAGGCGGCGCCTGCTCGCAGCACAGCGCCTGATCGTCCGCCCTTCGGGCCGACAGCTGCTATAGGATCCACGGTATGCCCATTCCTTCGGCGATCTCCACGCTGGGCGATCTCCGCCGCGCCATCGAGCGCGGGGAGGTTCGTCACCGCAACGTGCACGAAGAGGTGCGCGACAACCTGATCGGGAAGCTGCGCGCCGGGGGAACCCTGTTCCCGGGAATCGTCGGCTACGACGACACGGTGCTTCCGCAGCTCATCAACGCGCTCCTCTCGCGCCACCACTTCATCCTGCTGGGCCTGCGCGGACAGGCCAAGACCCGCCTGCTGCGCGCGCTGGTCACCCTGCTCGACGAGGTGCTGCCGGTGATGCCGGGCTGCGAGATCAACGACGACCCGCTGAAGCCGATCTGCGGTGCCTGCCGGGCCCAGGTGGCCGAGGCCGGCGACCGAACGCCGATCGCGTGGCTCGAGCGCGAGGCGCGCTACGTGGAGAAGCTGGCGACGCCCGACGTGACGATCGCCGACATGATCGGCGATATCGACCCGATCAAGGCCGCGCGCGCCGGGCTGCAGCTCTCGAACGAGCTGACCATGCACTACGGGCTGCTGCCGCGCGCCAACCGCAGCATCTTCGCCATCAACGAACTCCCGGACCTGGCCGGCAAGATCCAGGTGGGGCTGTTCAACATCCTTCAGGAAGGCGACGTCCAGATCAAAGGCTATCCGGTGCGGCTGCCGCTCGACGTCATGATGGCGTTCACCGCCAACCCCGAGGACTACACGGCTCGCGGCAAGATCATCACCCCGCTCAAGGACCGGATCGGCTCGGAAATCCGCACGCACTACCCGGTGAGCCGCGGCGATGCCCAGATCATCACCGCGCAGGAAGCGTGGATGGCCCGCGGCGGCAGCGGGCCACGCACCGAGGTGCCGACGTTCGTCGCCGAGGTGGTCGAGGAAATCGCGTTCCAGGCGCGGCAGGACCGGCGCGTGGACAAGCGATCGGGCGTGAGCCAGCGGCTGCCGATCTCGGTGATGGAGAACGTCATCTCGAACGCCGAACGGCGTGCCATCGTCGCCGGCGAGGACCCCGCCGTGCCGCGCGTCACCGACGTGTATGCGGCGCTGCCGTCGATGACCGGCAAGTTCGAGCTCGAATACGAGGGCGAGCTGAAGGGCGCCGAAACCATCGCGCGTGAGCTGGTGCGCAATGCCGTGGCCAACGTGGCCGAAGGCTATCTCTCCCATCTCGACCCGCGGCGCATCATCGAGTGGTTCGACCTCGGCGGCAGCCTGCAACTGGCCGACACCATGAGCGCCAGCGACGTGCTGACGCACGCCCGCGCAGTGCAGGGCCTGGTCGATCTCGCGCACCAGGCCGGCATCTCGAAGCAGGCGCCGCCGCCGATGCTGGCGGCGGGCGTGGATTTCGTGCTCGAAGGCCTCTATGCGACCAAGAAGATCAGCCGCAGCGACGAACGCGGCTATCACGCCAGCGACACGCCGGCGCGGCGCCCGCAGCGCGAGCCGTCGCTCGAGGACGAGCCGAAAGTGCAGAGTGGTGGCAAGAAGAAGTACTACAACTAGGTCAGGTGGGCCAGGTAGGCCGGGTGGATAAGAACGCTCCTGCATCGACATGAAATATCGCTACACGAAATTCACCGGCGACCTGATGGACGAGATCGATCTCGAAGATCTCGTCTCGAAGCTGTCGGACCTGCTGCTGTCGAGCGGCTTCAGCAATCCCTGGGATCCGTCGGACACCGACGAGGACCGGACGATGCAGGCGCTGCACGACGCCATCCTCGACGCGCTGTTCAGCGGCGGCGTGCTGTCCGACGAGGCCATGCAGCGGCTGCTCGGCGAACCGGCCGACGGCGATCAGGAAGGCGTGCGGCAGCAGCTCGAGGACCTGATCCAGCAGATCATCGACCGCATGATGGAGCGCGGGTTCATCACCGGCGCGCCCGACCTCGAGACCGAGCGCGAGCGGCGGCGCGGGGCCGGCGGCGGCGTCGGCGAGGACAACAGCCGCGTCCAGTTCGAGGTCACCGACAAGGCGCTCGATTTTCTCGGCTACCGCGCACTCCGCGACCTGCTCGGCTCGGTGGGCCGCAGCAGCTCAGGCCTGCACGACACCCGGCATCTGAGCACCGGTGTCGAAGCCATCGCCGCGCCCAAGCCCTACGAGTTCGGCGACACGCTCAACATCGACCCGAGCAGCACCATTCTCAACGCCGTGCAGCGGTTGCATCTCGACGGCGGCGCCACGGCCGGCAGCGGCATCGACATCGACTATGCCGATCTGATGGTGGCGCAGAGCGACTACCAGAGCTCGTGCGCCACCGTGATCATGCTCGACTGCAGCCACAGCATGATCCTCTACGGCGAAGATCGCTTCACCCCGGCCAAGCGGGTCGCGCTGGCGCTGTCGCATCTGATTCGCACCCAGTATCCCGGCGACTCGCTCCACGCGGTGCTGTTCCACGACTCGGCCGAGGAAATTCCGCTCAAGCAGCTCGGGCGCGTCCGCGTCGGGCCGTACTACACCAACACCCGCGAGGGGCTGCGCCTGGCGCGGCGCATCCTCGAGCGGCAGCGCAAGGACATGCGCCAGATCGTGATGATCACCGACGGCAAGCCGTCGGCGCTGACCCGGCCTGACGGGCAGATCTACAAGAACGCCTTCGGTCTCGATCCGCACATCGTCTCGGAGACGTTCGCCGAGGTGAACGCGTGCAGCAAGGCCGGCATCATGATCAACACGTTCATGCTGGCCCGCGACCCCGACCTGGTGGCGTTCGTCCGCCGCGTCGCAGCCGTGTGCCGTGGCAAGGCGTACTTCACGACGCCCTACACGCTCGGCCAGTACGTGCTGATGGATTACATGAACCGCAAGACAAAAACGATTCACTGAGCGAGGCTCCGCCACTTGCGTAGAACCGGCTCCGCCTCGCTCAGGCAGTGTTTACTTGCCCCGCCTCCGGCGGGGCGGTTGTGACCTGTTTCCGATGCTGCCGACGACGATTCCGATTTTTCCGCTGCCGAACGTCGTGCTCTTCCCGAACGTGTTCCTGCCGCTGCACGTCTTCGAGCCGCGCTACCGCGCCATGCTCGCCGACGCGCTCGCCGGCGATCGCATCATCGGCATGACGCTGCTCCAGCCCGGCTTCGAGGTCGACTACCAGGGCCGCCCCGCCGTGTATCCGATCGGCTGCGCGGGCGTCATCACCCACTCGGAACGGCTGCCCGACGGGCGGTCCAACCTGGTGCTGCGCGGCATCGAGAAGTTCCGCATCGTCAACGAAGACGCCAGCCGCGAGTACCGCCTCGCCCACGTTCAGCCACTGCCCGAAATCGCGAGCGACGCCGACAAGCAGCTGCTCAAGCGGAAACGGCAGCGGCTCGAGGCGCTGCTGGTCGTCGCCATCGAGCGCGGCGGAGCCGACCCGCGTTTTCCCGCCGCGATTCCCGACGAGGACCTGGTCAATGCGCTGTCGCAGTACCTGGGGCTGGATCCGGTGGAGCGTCAGGCGCTGCTCGAGCGCGACGGCATCCTGGCGCGATGCGACGGGCTGATCGAGCTGCTGGAGATGAAGACCTACTCGGCCGGCGGACCCACGTCGGTGCACTGAGGAGCTCCCCAAGGATCCGGAGCGATTCTCCGAGGAGACACAACGGTGAGCTTTCTGGCGCAGTACGACAAGGCGACGACGGAAAGTCAGTTCCCGCTGGTTCGCGGCTGGATGAAGAATTCACCGCTGGAGTTCTTCACCGAACTGCGGGAGACCCGTCCGATCCTGCAAACACCGGAGTGCACGCTGCTCGCGCTGCACGACGATGTCGTGGATGCGCTCCTCCAGCCTTCGGTGTTCACGGTCCAGCTCTATGAGGACAAGATGGGCACCCACCTGATGGCCCAGGATGACACCGCGGTGCACTACAGGGAAAAGGCGATCATGCAGTCGCTGTTGAATCGCGACGATCTACCCCGGATTCGTCAGTTCGTTGGTGAAACGGCGTCCGCCGCCCTCGATGCCGCGCCGGACCAGGAGATCGAGGCGATCAACGGCCTCACCCGTCGGGTACCGATTGCGCTCGTCCAGGAGTACATGGGGTTCGACGGGATCCCGCCGGAAGATATCGCGCGTTGGTCGCTGTTCAACCAATGGGACACCTTTCACAACCAGCCGTTCGACGGCAACGAGGACCCCGCAGCGATTCATGCGCAAACCCAGGCCGTAAACCAAGAGCTGCGAGCGTATCTGGCGGAACTCGTTCCCCGGCGCATCAACGCGATCAAAGGCGGGGACACGCGCGATGACATCGTGTCCCGGCTGCTGCGCATGTCTCTTCCGGCGAGCGTGGGATTTCCGATGGACCGCCTCGTGCGCAATATCGGCGGCCTGCTCATCGGGACGATCGAGACGACGTCTCAAGCGGCGGCCCAGGCGATCCAGGAACTGTTCCGCCGTCCCGAGGCGTTGGCGAAGGCGCGCCTGGTTGCGAACGATCCGGGGAAGTTCGATGGTTTCGCGTTCGAAGCGCTACGGTTCGATCCGATCGCGCCGTATCTATTCCGGCGCGCGGCGCAAGACTATGTCGTAGCGCGAACGACGAGCCGCGAGACGACCATCGCGGCGGGCACGATCGTGCTCCCGCTCGTGCAGTCCGCGATGTTCGATCCATCGGCACACGCCGAGCCACTGGAGTTCAGGCCAGAACGCTCACTGGCCAAGACATTCCACTTCGGGTTCGGCTTGCATGAGTGCCTTGGCCGGTATATCGGCGAAGTGATGGTGCCGGAGATCGTGCGGCAGGTTCTCTTGCGTCCGAACGCGCGGCCACTCAGTGCGATTGAATTCGGCGAGGCTTCGCTCCCCGAGCGGTACATGATCGCCGTGAGTTGAGGCTGATCGAACTGCTCGAGACGAAGACATCCTCGACCGGCGGGTCACGCCTCGTCCGGGGGCGGGCGGGTAGGGCAGGTGGGGTCGGCGACTGCACCGCCTCATGGGGCAGGTGGGGCGGGCAGGGCGCGGCGCCGTCGTTGCAATCGTCGTTGCATGCCGCTACGACATCACACACTGGTTGCGTGGCAACGAGCCGACGACCTTTTCATTGAGCTGCACGCGCTGACCGTCACAGCCTGGCCCTCTTATGAGCGATTCGAACTGGGCTCACAGACTCGGCGCGCCGCTTACTCCGTCGCCGCGAACATCGTCGAAGGATCTGCGCGAGATCACGTGCGCGAGCGATTGCAGTTTCTGAACATGGCGCGCGGCTCTCTCGCCGAGCTCGGATACTGCATTCACGCTGCGCGACGACTCGGCTATCTGAACGATGCACAGCGAGATGCGCTGGAAACGAAGGTGAAGCAGACCGCGGCGGCGTTGAACGGATACATTCGTTCGATGCGCGATCGCGAAACCTGAACAACGTCTTGATGGCCATTTGTGCGTCTTCAGGTCGCTGCGGGGCTAGACCGGCTGATTCGAAATGCGCCAGAGTCCCAAATCGGTGGCGACCGATGTGCTTCGCGACAACACTACGGCACGTGTTCCCGGAACACACAAATAGCACCCGAGGAAGTCGAGCCATCGATTCACGTTCCGGCACAGCCTGGCCCAGGAGTGGACCTACCCGCCTTACCCGCCTTACCCGCCCTCAGTCCTCACGAAGCGCGACATAGAGGGCGACCGGCACGGCGATGAGGAACGCGGCGACCCCGACCACGATCGGCAGCTGCGCTTTCAGTGCCGCCATCACGGCATCGGTCGCCAGCGTCACCGGCGGCATCCACTGCGTGAGCGACGGCAGCCGATCGAAGGCCGGCAGCAGCGACGGCCACGCCGCGCTCGCGCCGGCGATCAGCAACGCCACCGCGCAGGCCGCCGCGACGCCGTAGCCCCACACCAGCGGCCGGGTCGCGGCCTCCGCGGCCTCGACGCGAGCCTTGACGGCGGCGCGCCACCAGATCTGGCCGGCCGAGGGCAGCGGCACGTCGCGCTGCGCGATCGCCTCGCGAGCCTCCTCGTAGTCCTCTTTCAGGAGCGCCGCCACTTCCACGACCTCGCGGCACACCTCGCACGCCTCGGCGTGCGCCCGCAGCGACTCGTCGCACGCCTCCGGCCACCGCCGGCTCAGCACCGCGGCGACGACTTCGGGCTCGTGCACGCAGGGTTGCGGAGTCATGGCGTCCCTCCATCGCCGGCCGGCGTCAGGAACCCGGCGAGGCGCCGGCGCGCGCGGTGCAGCAGCGCCTTCAGGCTCGACGTCTTGAGCCCCAGCACCTGGGCAATCTCCTCGTGCGAGCAGCCATGCGCGTAGGCCAGCCACAGCATGCTGCGTTCGCGCGGCTTCATCCGCGCCATCGCCCGCGCCAGGTCGATGCGGCGCGCCGCTCGGCTCTCGGACCCGGTGAGGCTCGCGGGTGCCGGCTGCCGCTCGGGGTCCTCGAGCGGCTCACGGTCCGCGCGGGGCCTCCGCCGGTGGTCGTGCACCAGGTTGGTGGCGATCCGATACAGGTAGTTGCGGCGGTGATCGTCGCTCTCGAAGGTCGCCTTCGTGCGCAGCAGCCGGTAATACGCTTCCTGGAGCAGGTCGTCGGCCAGGCGGCTGTCGCCGGTCATGCGCGTGAGGTAGACCCACACGGGGCGGGAGGTGAGCTCGTAGAAAGCCCGGAACTCCTCCTCGGTCATCGGGAAGGTTCGCTCGGCCTCTTCCAGTGCGGCGAGACGTTCCAGCTCGGAGAGCACGAGCCCGCTCATCTCACGCCTTCCTCGCCGGCAGGATCCCGAGCCGGCCCGATACCAGATAGGCGGCCACGGCCGACACCAGCAGCCCCACACCGACCGAACCGGCAATCGACTGGATCACCAGGATCGCCTGGCGGACCTCTTCGATGGCGTTGCTCTGGACGAACCAGAGCCCGCCGCCGAGCGCCATCAGGACGATGCCGGCCTGCATCGACCAGATGATACGGCTGACGGGGGCGGTCGCGCGCGTGTCGGCGTCGAGGGCAATCGGGGTCGACTCGAGGAACCGGCTGCCGGCGGGCGACTGGGCGTAGGCCAGCAGATCCTCATTGGTCGTGAGGCGATCGACCAGCTTCCCGTGCATCTCCACCTGCACCTTGGACGTGCGCAGCCACCGGCGGTGGTCCACCAGCGTCTTGACGAGCCACACGAACACGCTGAGGAGCGAGACCAGGACGACGCCGCCGGCCATGCCGCCCAGGATCATCTCCATCATCTCGATGGCACCCTCGCGGCTCGTGCGCTCCCGGTACTGATAGTTGCCAAAGTAGAACCCGGGATTCCGGACCACTTCGGGGTGCTGTTCGAGGAACGCGACCAGGGCCGGGTAGGCCGACATGTATTCCGGCTTGGTGAGCAGCGACGGGTCGCGCTGGATGATCTCGCCAACGGCCGGGGGGAACTGGCGCATCACCCGCCACAGATCCTGCTGGGTGCCGAAGGCGTTCTGCTGGTCGAGGTAAGCCCGCTCGCCGTCGCTGAGCGGGCCGCGCCGTTCGACGAGCACTGGGGCCTGTGGGGCCTGGGGAGCCGGGGAGGCCGGCGACTGTGCCTGGGCCCCCGCCAGGCCGGGGGCGGCCAGCGTGAGGGCAAAAATCGAAGCGGTCAGGGCGCGATTCGTCATATCCGCTACTACGGGACCCTGACGGGAAAGGTTAACGCGCCCCGGGCACTATTTCACGCGGTGCGCCAGCCCCCACCCGGCGGGAGACGGCCGCCGCCAGCCGGTCGATATCTTCCATGGCGTTATAGATTTGCGCGGAAATCCGCGCCCACACCCGGCCCCGGTAGGCGTGCATCTGCACCTCGATGCCGTCCTCGAACAGGAGCGCGTCCCGGAGCGCCATGGCCTCGGCGGGCGAACTGCCGGCCGACTCCGGCAGCGGCACGGTGGCCATCGTCCCCACCATGGCTTCCGGCACGTCGAACGTGGTCTGCCAGCGCTCGGCCAGACGGTGGGCACCGGTCCACGCCAGGTCGTGGTTGTAGGTCTGGATGGCCTCGGGGCCACCCCACTCGTGCATCAGCGCGATGGCCGCCGGCGCCGACAGGTGGGTGGACGGGTCCTTGGTGCCGATCATGTCGAACTCGGCCTTGAACCCCTGATCGAGCCCCCAGGAGATGACGGCCGGGCGCAGCTCCTTCTGGCGATCGGGCGCGGCCCACAGGATGGCGCTGCTTCGCGGCACCCACGCCCACTTGTGGAGGTTGGCGGTGTAGTAGTCCACCCCGAGCGACGGGATGTCCACGGGAATGCTTCCCGGCGCGTGCGCTCCGTCCGCCAGCACCATCACTCCCCGGGCGCGCAGGCGCGCCGCGGTTTCCCGGAGCGGGAAGACCACCGCGGTCTGCGCCGTGACGTGCTCGACGATGGCCAGTCGCGTGCGCGGTCCCACCGCGGCGGCGTAGGCCTCGACGAGCCGCTCGGCGCGGAACGGGTACGGCATCTCCACCGTGCGCACCGTGGCGCCACGCTCGCGCGCCGCGTAGAGGGCTGCGCGCAGCACGCCCCCGTAGACGAGACCGGAGACGAGGATCTCGTCGCCGGCCGAAAGCGGAAACGAGCGGAGGACGGAGTTGGCACCCGTGGTGATGTTGTCGACGAACACCAGATCTTCGCCGCGGGCGCCGAGGAACGCGGCCACCTCGTCGGCGGCCGCGCGCAGACGCGGCGGCCCATCCACGGGGCGGCCGAACGACGTGACGGCGAGCTCCCGCAGCATGACCCGGCTCGGGTGCCGCTCGATCTCGTCGCGAATCGCCTGCTGCACTGCCATGATCCGCCGCGGCGTCACGCCCACCGTGCCGTGATTCAGGTACGTGGTTCCCGGCTCGAAGGACCACTCCGCGAGCATCGCCTTGCCGAATTCCATCGTCGTTCACCCCGGCGGGCCCGGCCGCCGTCGTCTGAAGCTATGGCGGTCCGCCGTAGCCTTGGCGAAGGCGGAAGGCTCGCCCTACGCCCTATCCACCTCAGTCGCCCAGCCGCTGTGCCAGCGCCGCAATGATCTTCTCGCCGTGAAACCGGCCGTTCTCGATGAAGATGTTCCCGGTGTGGCGGCCGGCCACCGCGCCTCCGGCCACGAACAGGCCGGGCACGTTGGTCTCGAACGTCTCGGGATTCATCTGCGGCGCCAGCGTCTCCGCGTCGCACGAGACGCCGGCGCGGCGCATCAGGTCCACGTCGGGCCGATAGCCGGTCAGCAGGAAGACGCCCTCGGCGGGCAGCTCCTCGCGTCCGCCAGGACCCTCGATGACGACGGCGGTGGGCGTGATCTCCACCACGTGCGAGTCGAAGCGCGCCTTCACCGCCCCTTCCTTGATGCGGTTCTCGATGTCGGGCCGCACCCAGTACTTGATGGTGCCCCCCAGCTCGGCGTGGCGGTGCACGAGCGTGGGATACGCGCCGGCGCGGAACAGCTCGAGACACGCTTCGGCGGCCGAGTTCTTGCCGCCCACCACCACCACGCGCTGCCGGTAATACGGGTGCGCGTCGGTGTAGTAGTGGTTCACGTGCGGCAGGTCCTCGCCCGGCACGTCGAGGCGGTTGGGGATGTCGTAGTAGCCGATCGCCAGCACGACGGCGCGCCCTTCGCGGACGCGGGTCACGCCCCGCGGCGTGGTCGTGGTGACGACGAACACACCGTCGTCTCCCCGCTCGATCGCCGTCACCGTCTCGTGAAACGAGATCTGCAGACCGTAGGTGTCCACCACGCGGCGGTAATAGCGCAGCGCTTCGAGCCGGGTCGGCTTGTCGTACGGGGTGACGAGCGGCAGGCCGCCGATCTCCAGCAGTTCGGGCGTGGTGAAGAACACCATGTGCATCGGAAAGTTGAAGATCGAGTTGACCAGCGCCCCCTTCTCGACGATGACGTAGTCGAGGCCGCGCTGTTTCGCGGCAATGGCCGTAGCCAGGCCCGACGGGCCGGCCCCCACGATCAACACATCACGAACGGGCATCTTGGGATTCTAACCGGCTGCTATGATCGACGTCTCCGGCGTTCGCCCCGCATTCATGCCACTCCTCACACTCGACCACGTCTCGCTTGCCTACGGCCATCTGCCGCTGCTCGACGAGGCGACGCTGCAGGTGGAGCCGGGCGAGCGTGTCTGCGTGATCGGCCGCAACGGCACCGGCAAGTCGACACTCTTGAACGTCATCGCCGCCGCCGTGCCGCCGGATGCCGGGCGCGCCTGGACGCAGCCCGACCTGCGCATCGGCTGCCTGGCACAGGACGCGCCGTTCCTCGACGAGCGGCCGGTGTTCGACGTCGTCGCCGACGGGCTGGGCGACCTCGCCAGCGTCGTGACCGACTATCACCATGCGGCGCTCGCGGTGGCCGACGCGTCGACGCCCGCACGACTCGAGCGGCTGGGAGCGCTGCAGCACGAGCTCGAACAGCGCGACGGCTGGCGCCTCGAGCAGCAGGTCGAGGTCGTGCTCGAGCGCCTGGGCCTGCCGGCCGACGCCAGCGCCGCCACGCTGTCGGGCGGATGGCGGCGGCGAGTCCTGCTCGCGCGCGCGCTCGCCGGTCAGCCGGGGCTGCTGCTGCTCGACGAGCCCACCAACCACCTCGACATCGAAGCAATGACCTGGCTCGAGTCGTTCCTCACCGGCTTCGGCGGCACGGTGGTGTTCGTCACGCACGACCGGGTGTTCCTGCAGAACGTCGCCACGCGGATCGTCGAGCTGGATCGCGGCCGCCTCTCGTCGTGGCCGGGCGACTACGCCACGTTCCTGCGCCGCAAGGAGGAATGGCTCGCCGCCGAGACGGTGCGGCAGGAGAAGTTCGACAAGAAGCTCGCCGAAGAGGAGGTGTGGCTGCGCCAGGGCATCAAGGCGCGCCGCACGCGCAATGAGGGGCGCGTGCGAGCGCTGCTGGCGATGCGGGCCGAGCGCGCTGACCGGCGCGCGCAGATGGGCGCGGTGCGGCTGCAGGTGGAGGCCGGCGAGCGCTCCGGGCAGATGGTGTTCGAGACCGAGCGGCTCTCGAAATCGTTCGGCGACCGGCGGGTCGTGGGCGATCTGACGCTGCGAGTCGTGCGCGGGGATCGCATCGGTCTCATCGGACCGAACGGCTCCGGAAAGACCACGCTCCTCCGCCTGCTGCTCGGCGAACTGGCGCCCGACGCGGGCGAGGTGCGTCACGGCGCCAACCTGCAGGTGGCCTACTACGACCAGCTGCGGGAACAGCTCGACCCGGATCGCTCGGTGGTGGACACGATCGGCGACGGCCGCGATACGGTGACCATCAACGGGCGCGAGCAGCACGTGCACGGATATCTGCGCGACTTTCTCTTTCCCCCGGAGCGGGCGCAGTCGCCGGTCCGCGCGCTCTCGGGCGGCGAGCGCAACCGCCTGCTGCTCGCCCGCCTCTTCACGCGCCCCGCCAACGTGCTCGTCCTCGACGAGCCGACCAACGACCTCGACATCGAAACGCTGGAACTGCTCGAGTCGCGGCTGGCCGAGTGGCCCGGCACGCTGCTCCTGGTCAGCCACGACCGCGCCTTCATCGACAACGTCGTGACCAGCACGCTCGTGTTCGAGGGCGAGGGTCGCGTGAGCGAGTACGTGGGCGGCTACGAGGACTGGCTCCGCCAGAAACCCGCACTGGGCGCGTCTTCGGACTCACCCGTACGTGGGCGCGGGTCTCTGGACCTGCGCGGGCCTGTCCGCGGCTCTTCGGACCCGCCTGCGTCACCACGCAAGGCCAGCTACCGCGAGCAGCAGGAGCTCCTGGCGCTGCCGGGGCGCATCGCGAGCCTGGAGTCGGAGCAGCTGCGGTTGCAGGCCGCCGTGGCCGCGCCGGCCTTCTACAAAGAGCCGGCCGAGGCCATCGCCCGCACCCTGACGCGCCTCGAGGCCATCGAGCAGGAGCTGCTCGGCGCGCTCACGCGCTGGGACGAGCTGGACTCGCTTACCAAGCGCTGACCACCGGGAACGGGGGGCGCCGCGGCCTGACGGGGTAAAATAGGGAGTTTGAACCCCGGTTTTCCTTCCAGCAAGGCACTTTTCGCATGATCTCAGTCAGCGGCGTTTCGATGCGGTACGGCTCCAAGGTGCTTTTCGAGGACGTCAGCACGACGTTCTCGCAGGGGCGCCGCTACGGCCTGAGCGGGCCGAACGGGTCCGGCAAGTCCACCTTTATGAAGCTCCTGACCGGGGCGCTCGACCCGCAGAAAGGCAGCGTCGTGCGCCCGCCGAAGCTCGGCGTCCTGCGCCAGGATCAGTTCGCGTTCGACGCGCACCGCGTCATCGACACGGTCATCATGGGCAACGCCCGGCTCTGGAAGGCGATGACCGAGCGCGACCGCCTCTATGAAAAGCCGGACCTGTCGAACGAAGACGGGATGCGGCTCGGCGAGCTCGAGGGCATCGTCGGCGAGGAGGACGGCTACTCCGCCGAGAGCAACGCGGCGGTGCTGCTGCAGGGGCTCGACATCCCCGACGAGCTGCACGAGCGGCCCATGGCCGAACTGCAGGGCGGGCAGAAGGTGCGCGTCCTGCTGGCCCAGGCGCTCTTCGGCGAACCGACGGCGCTGCTCCTCGACGAGCCGACCAACCACCTCGACCTCGACTCGATCCACTGGCTCGAGAACTTCCTCCAGCGCTACGAGGGCACGCTCATCGTGATCTCGCACGACCGGCACTTCCTCAACGCGGTCTGCACCCACATCGCCGACATCGACTACCAGACCATCATCACCTACACCGGCGGCTACGACGACATGGTGATGGCGAAGACGCAGATCCGCTCCCGCGTCGAGAGCGAGAACGCGCAGCGCGAGAAGAAGATCGCGCAGCTGATGGACTTCATCCAGCGCTTCGGCGCCGGCACGCGCGCCGCGCAAACGACCTCGCGGCGCAAGGAGGTGGAGCGGCTGCAGACGACCGACCTCGCGCGCTCCAACATCCAGCGCCCGTACATCCGCTTCCAGCAGAACCGACCGTCGGGCAAGGTCGCCTTCGAGGCCAAGGACCTGGCCAAAGCGTTCGGCGAGCTCACGGTGATCGACGACTTCAGCGCCATCGTCAACCGCGGCGAAAAGATCGTGCTGGTCGGCCGCAACGGCGTCGGCAAGACCACCATGCTCAAGGCGCTGATGGCGGACAATCCCACCCATCCGGCCTCCCCGGGCGACCTGGACGCCGGCTCGGTGCGATGGGGACACGAAGTCTCGATCGGCTACTTCCCCCAGGACCACACCGGCGCGATCGAAAAAGGGCTCACCGCGGTGGAGTGGCTCCACCGCTTCGATCCCGACGCGCACCGGCAGGACATCCACGGCCTGCTGGGGCAGATGCTGTTCACCGGCGAGGAGGGGCTGAAGCCCACCGAGGCGTTGTCAGGCGGCGAGACCGCCCGGCTGCTGTTCTGCCGGATCATGCTGCAGAAGCCGAATCTGCTCATCTTCGACGAGCCGACCAACCACCTCGACCTCGAGTCGATCAACGCGCTCAACATCGCGCTGCAGAAGTACGAGGGCACGGTGCTGATGGTCACCCACGACCAGGACCTCCTCGAAGAGGTTGGCACCCGGGTGTGGCACTTCGACCACGGCCGGATCATGGACTTCAAGGGCACCTTCGAGGAGTACGAGGCGTCGGTGAGACAATGAGGGATGGGTGTCCGGACCGTCGCGGCCGCAGTGTTGGGATTCTGCACGCTGGTGCTGGGATCGGCCGCGCCGCTGGGCGCGGCGACGGTCGATGAGGCCTACCGCCTCTTCTACGCGTCCCGCTTCGAAGAATCGGCCGCCGCCGCCGCGGAGCTGACCACCGCCAATCCGGGCGATCTCGTCGCCTGGGAAATCCGCACCTCCGCCCTGCATTTCCAGCTGAAACGACTGGTTGGCGAGGGCAAGGACAAGAAGGGCGCCTTCGCCAGGTGCGCCGACTGCCCGAAACTCCTGGCCACGTTCATCGAGGACGTCAACCGTGGGCGGGCCGCCGCGCGCGCCAGGCTCGTCAAGGATCCGATGGACGACGAGGCGACCTTCCTCCTCGGCAAGATGGACCTCAACTACCTGTGGCTGCAGCTCGCCACCCTGGAGCGCAAGACCGGCTGGGACGAGTATTGGGAGGCGAAACGCCTGCTCGACGCCGTGATCCAGAAGTACCCGACGCACGTGCGCGCCCGCGTGGCCCGCGCGTGGATGGACTACATCGTCGGCACGCGCGTCCCCTGGGGCACACGCTGGGTGATGGGCGGCGGCAGCAAGTCACGCGGGCTGAAGATGGTGCGCGAGGCGGCGCAGACGCCGGCCGATTTCTACACGCGCGTCGAGGCGCAGTTCGGGCTGTGGGAGATGCTCACACGCGATGGCAAGCGCGCGGAAGCGTTGGTCGTCGCGAAAGAACTGCTCGTGACGTTTCCGGAGAACAAGGACCTCGTCAGGTTCGTCGAGAGCGGCGGCCAGCCGCCGCCGCAACCTCCGGCCTGACCAGGCGCGGCCGGGACGGTCAGCTCGCTCGAACGTTCACGCGCGCCCCGTCCGCCAGCGTGTCAGGCGGATGCAGCACGACCGTCTGACCGGGCACGAGCCCTCCGAGGACCTGCCCCTCCACGTCGTTCCGCT
>DATMDI010000039.1:0-3129 GCA_035557875.1 Vicinamibacterales bacterium | reverse complement strand
CCCAGGCGTCGTAGGCCCAGAGCGGCACCGACGGCACCACGGTCTGCGCCATCACGCCGTGCGTGCGCCCCTGTGACTGGATCTGCCCGAGCGGGTAGCCCTCGGGGCCGGCCAGGTAGAAGTCGTTGATCGCCACGGTCTTCTGGAAGACGGTGTCGTTCTTCTGGAACGGATGAAAGCCCTGCATCATGGTCGCCAGGTGCGCCATGTAGCGGCGCCCGACCAGCCCCGACGAGTTGGCCAGCCCCAGCGGGTGCACGCCGCCGGCCGATCGCAGCAGCAGCGCCGCCGAATTGACGGCCCCGCACGACACGATCACGAGACCGGCTTCCACTCGCAGGCGCTCTCCCGCCCGCTCCACTTCCACTGCCTCGACCCGCGATCCCGAGGCGGATACCAGCAACCGGTCGGCGCGGGCATTGGTCCAGAGCGTCACGTTCGGCTGGCCGAGCGCCGGCCGCACGCACAGGACATCGGCGTCGCTCTTCGCGTGCACCCGGCACGGAAACGAATTGCAGGTGTTGCACAGCTGGCACCCGCCCGCCTCGCCCGGCCGGACCAGGCCCAGCGGCAGGGACGACGGGTGCAGGCCGAGCCGGCGCAGCGCTTCGACGATCGCCGCGATCCGCGGCGCGTGTGGAATCGGCGGGTAGGGATACGGTGCGCGCGGGCCCTCCGTGGGATCGTCACCGGCATCGCCGTGCACGTGATAGAGCCGTTCCGCGGCGTCGTAATACGGCTCGAGCGTCTGGTAGTCGATGGGCCACGCCGGCGAGACGCCGTCGGCGTGCTGCAACGCCCCGAAGTCTTCGCGGCGCAGCCGGTACAGCACACTGCCCCAGAACTTCGAGTTGCCGCCGACGCCGTAATGCGTGTACGGCCGAAACGGCTGGCCATGCTGGTCGAGCCACTCCTCGGTGGCGCGATAGCGGAGATCCTTCCACACCGCCGCCGGATCCCAATTGGCGGCCTCCTGCGGCACGAAATCGCCACGCTCGATCGCGAGGATGCGCGCGCCGCTGCCCGCGAGCGCGTGCAGCATGGTGCCACCGCCGGCGCCGGTCCCGATGATGACGGCGTCGAAGCGCTCGGTCCGGGCGTGGCCGGAGTCGCGTGTCACGGCCGTACGGCCACCGGCGGGCCGGTGCGCGCCAGGCTTTCGTAAACGTCGGTCATCAGGCGGTGATCCGCCGCCGCACGCTCGAGGCTCATCTCCGGCGCGCCGCTGGTGCGGATGGAGGCGGCAAAGTCGCGATACATGGCCTGGTAGCCGCGGATGTCGCGCAGCCCCGGGCACGCCAGGCGCGGCAGTCCATTGCCGCGGGTGAGCGCCAGCGTACCGTTCGACTCGAACGAAATGACGCCGCGGCGGCCGAACAGTTTCGACAGCCGCAGGCCGCGAAAGAGCGAGGGCACCTCCCGCGAATACAGCAGCGTGCCGACGGCGCCGTTGTCGTAATCGAAGGCCACCAGCATGCTCTTCACGCGCCGGTCGGGCCCGTCGCCGCCCGGCGCGGGCCGGAAGCCGCGGATGTGGGTGATCGACGGCCCGAGGCTGCCGGCGAGGTGCAACCAATGGATGCCTTCCTCGAAGAAGGCGTCGCCGCCGGCCATCGTTTCGTCGTTGCGCCAGTCGTCGGCGGTCTTCAACCGGTGCGCAATGGTGGTGAAGGATCCGAACACCAGATCGCCGATCACGCCGGCCGCCAGCTGCCGGCGCAGGTAGACCGCCAGCGGCTTGTAGTGGTCGTTCTCACCGATCAGCACCACACGCCGCGCGCGATCGCGGGCGTCGCGCACGGTGGCGTAGTCGACCAGTTGTGGAAACGCCGGCTTCTCCACCAGCACGTGCTTACCGGCGGCCAGCGCCTGCACCGTGAGCTCGAGGTGCCACTTCGGCGGCACGGCCACGACCACGGCGTCCACCTCGGGATCGGCAATGGCCGACGCGTAGTCGCCGTAGGCACGGCCACCGTAGCGGGCCGCGAAGGTGTCGGCCTTGCGACGATCGCGGCTGGCGTAGCCGGGAGTGAACAGGGCGCGCAGCCGGCGCAGGTGCCGGCTGTGCACGCCCGTGATGTAGCCGCAGCCGAGGAAGACGAGGCGCAGCGGCGCGGGGGTGGTGGTCACCGGTGCGCGGCCACCTCCATCACAGGCCCCGGAAGAGCGACCGGGCGCCGGGACCGATCGGCCACGGCATCGACAGCAGCAGCACCAGCAGGGCGAGGCCGAAGAACACCAGCGCCCGCTTGTGCCGCGACTCCGAGTCGCTGGCCTTGCGGATGCGTACGCGGCCGATGTGCGCCAGCGCGATGGCGGCAATCATGCCTACCGGGTGCTCGACGGCAAAGAAGCGGACCGGCGCGGCGCGCATCGCCGCGGCCATGTCCACGAACGCCGACTGCGTCACCGGGCTGAGAAAGCCATAGAGCAACAGGCCAAGGAGCATCTGCAGGTCGAGCGACGCGGTGAACCACATCCCGCCGCGGTCATCGAGAGGGGTCCAGGGGCGGCGGGTGTTCACGCCGCTGACGGCCCGCGCGATGGCGGCGAGCCCCGCGAGCAGGACCAGCCAGCGCAGCCACGAGTGGGCAAGCAGCACGAGATCGTACATGGCCTATTGTGCCTCGTTGTATGCAGCGCGGATGGCGCTGGCCATCTGGTTGCGGTTGTAACGCGCCTGCAGTTCGTCCTGCAGCGCGCGAAGCGCCTCGTCGAGCGTCTTGCCGTCCTTCTTCAGAGCCGCGGCCCGATCGCGCACGGTGGCGAGGAACGCGCGGTAGGTCGCAATCATCGTCGCATCGCCCATGGCGCCATGGCTCGGCACGATCCGCAGCGGCTTCAGCGCGTCGAACCGGTCGAGCGTGCCGAGCCAGGTGGCAATCCGCGCCGTCGGCGCGGTGAACTGCGGCAGCCCCATCATCACCAGATCCCCGGACACGAGCACGCGATCGGGCTCGACGAACACCGCGATGTCGCTTCGGGTGTGGTTGACGCCCATCGCCATCACCCGGACGCGCACGCCGCCCAGATCCACGACGTGCTCGCGCTCGAAGCTGACGTCGGCCTTCCGGAACTCGGCTCCCTGCAGCAGTTCGGCATTCAGCGCCGAAAAGCCGGCGAAGATTT
>DATMDI010000038.1:0-8172 GCA_035557875.1 Vicinamibacterales bacterium | reverse complement strand
ACGAGGTCCGCGGCATCAACCGCGTCGTCTACGACATCTCGTCGAAGCCGCCCTCGACGATCGAGTGGGAATAGCCAGGACGATCTGGATAGACAGAGCTGATGGCGCCTGAGTTCGTTCACCTTCACCTGCACACCGAGTTCTCGCTCCTCGACGGCGCCTGCCGCGTCGACGAGCTGCTCGACGAAGCGGTCAAGCTCAAGATGCCGGCGCTGGCGGTCACCGAGCACGGCAACATGTTCTCGTCGGTGGCCTTCCACGACCACGCCAAGGACCGCGGCCTCAAGCCCATTCTGGGCTGCGAGGTCTACGTGGCGCCGGGCAGCCGGTTCGACAAGAGCGGGCCGCAGACCGAGACCAATCACCTGGTGCTGCTGGCGGAGACCGACGAGGGCTACGCCAACCTGATCAAGCTCTCGTCGGCCGGCTACACCGAAGGGTTCTATTACCGGCCGCGCATCGACAAGGAACTGCTGGCCAAGCACTCCAAAGGCCTCATCGGCCTCAGCAGCTGCCTGAAGGGCGAGGTGGCGAGCGCGCTGCGAGTGGAGCAGGCGCGCCCGGCGCTGGAGGCCGCCGCGCGGCTGCGCGACATTCTCGGCCCGGACAACTTCTTCCTCGAGATGCAGTACCAAGGCATCGAGGAACAGAAGATCGTCAACCGCGGCCTGGTTCCGCTGGCGCGCGAGCTGAACCTGCCGCTCGTCGCCACCAACGACGTGCACTACCTGCGGCAGGGCGACTATCAGCCGCACGACATCCTGCTGTGTATCGGCACCGGCAAGACGGTCAACGACGCGCAACGCCTGCGCTACACCGGCGATCAGTTCTTTCTCAAGACCGCCGAGCAGATGGGCGTGGTGTTCAAGGACCATCTCGACGCGCTGAAGAACACCCTCCTCATCGCCGAGCGCTGCAACGTCACCATCCCGAAGGGCAAGAACCACCTGCCCAGCTTCGACGTGCCCGAGGGCTTCACGCTCGAAAGCTACTTCGAGCACGTGGCGCGCGAGGGGTACGCCCAGCGCCTGACGCGATTGCGGCAGTACGAGGCCGAGGGCCGCCTGCGGCATCCGATCGTGGAGTACGAGGCGCGCCTCGACTACGAGATCGCGATGATCAGGCAGATGGGGTACCAGGGCTACTTCCTGATCGTCTGGGACTTCATCCGCTACGCGCGCGAGCGGGGGATTCCGGTCGGGCCGGGCCGCGGCTCGGCGGCCGGGTCGCTGGTCGCCTGGTCCATGCGGATCACCGACGTCGATCCGATCGACTTCGACCTCATCTTCGAGCGCTTCCTCAACCCCGAGCGCGTGTCGCTGCCCGACATCGACGTGGACTTCTGCGAGCGCCGGCGCGGCGAGGTCATCGAATACGTCACCCGGAAGTACGGGCGCGAGAACGTGGCGCAGATCATCACCTTCGGGACCATGAAGGCGAAGGCCGTGATTCGCGACGTCGGCCGGGCGCTCGACATGCCGTTTGCCGACGTGGATCGGATCGCGAAGCAGATCCCGCCGGCGCTCGACATGACGCTCGAGAAGGCGCTGGCCGAGAACCCGGTGCTCAAGAAGATGGCCGCCGAGGACCTCAAGGTGAAGGAGGTCATCGACATCGGCCGCCGTCTCGAGGGCATGTCGCGCCACGCCTCGGTGCACGCGGCCGGCGTGGTCATCGCCCCCGGGCCGATCACCGATTACGCCCCGCTCTACAAGGGGGCGCGCGACGAAATCACCACCCAGTGGAACATGAAGGAGGTCGAACGGGTCGGCCTCCTCAAGATGGACTTCCTCGGATTGAGCACGCTCACGCTCATCCAGGACTGTCTCTCCGAGATCAAGCGCACCGAGGGCATCGACCTCGACATCGATACCATCCCGCTCGACGATGCCGCCACCTACAAGGTGTTCGGTGAAGGCGCGGCCCACGGCATCTTCCAGTTCGAGAGCTCGGGCATGCGCGAGCTGCTGCGCAAGGCCAAGCCCGAGCGGCTCGACGACCTGATCGCGCTCAACGCGCTCTACCGTCCCGGCCCGCTCAAGTCGGGCATGGTGGACGACTTCATCTCGCGCAAGCAGGGCAGGACCGAGATCAAGTACGAACTGGCGGCGCTCGAGCCGATTCTGGCGGACACCTACGGCGTCATCGCCTACCAGGAGCAGGTGATGCGCATCGCGCAGGCGCTCGCCGGCTTCAGCCTCGGGCAAGCCGACGTGCTCCGCAAGGCCATGGGCAAGAAAGACCCGAAAGTCATGGCCAAGCAGCGCGACGCCTTCATGGAGGGGGCGCGGGCGCAGAAGGTCAACGAGAAGAAGGCGGCGAAGATCTTCGAGTTGATGGAGTATTTCGCCGGGTACGGCTTCAACAAGTCTCATTCGACGGCCTACGCCTACCTCGCCTATCAGACCGCCTACCTCAAGGCGAACTACCCGTGGCACTTCGCCGCGGCGCTGCTCACCATCGAGTCGCAGAACAGCGACAAGCTGGCCGTGTATCTGGCCGAGTGCCGCGAGCGCAACGTGCCGCTGCTGGCGCCCGACGTCAACACCAGCCTCTGGCACTTCTCGGTGGAGAAGGGGCGCGGCGTGCGCTTTGGCCTGGGCGCGATCAAGGGACTGGGCGAGGGCGCCGTGCAGGCGCTGGTCACGGCCCGCGAGGCGCTCGGCGGCCGGATCGCGTCGTTGCACGCGCTCTGCGAGATCCTCGATCTCCGGACCGCGAACAAGCGGGTGTTCGAGGCCATGGTGAAGTCGGGCGCGTGCGACTCGCTGCTGCCGGCGGCCAACGCGGTGGGCTTGCGCGCGCTTCGCGCAAAGCTGTTCGCGTCGATCGAGCCGGCGATGGAACACGGCAGCCGGACGCAGCGGGACAAGGATCTGGGCCAGGCGGACCTTTTCGGTGGCGGCGACGGTGGCGGGCCGGTGGCCGTTGCGCTGCCGGAAGTACCGGCGTGGTCCGAAATCGACCAGCTCAATTTCGAGAAGGAGTCGCTCGGCCTGTACTGGAGCGGGCACCCGGTGGACCGCTACGCGGCCGACCTCATCGCGTTGGGGGCGAAAACGACGGCCGATCTGCTGCCCAAACGAGAGGCTGCCGAGCCGGTGGCAGACGACACCGAAGAAGCGCTGGCGGCCACGGCGGCGGGGATCCAGGCACCGGCGGCGGCGCCCCCGGCCGCGCCGCCGGAAAAGAGGGCGGAGGACATCGCCATCGGTGGCATCGTCGGCGGCCTGCGTCCGCTGAAGACCCGCAAGGGCGATCGCATGTGCGTGTTCGTGCTCGACGATCCGCACGGCAGCATCGAGGTGGTGGTGTTTCCCGAGGCGTTCAAACAGTTCGGCCACCTGGCGGAGGCGGGGCGGCTGGTCCTGGTGAAGGGCCGGTTCGAGCGCGATGACGAGTCCGCCCGCATCCTGGCGTCGGAACTGATGCCGATCGAGCTCGTCAGCGAGCGGCTCGCCACGTCGGTCGCGATCAGGCTTTCCACGCCGCCGCACGGCCGCGCCACCTTCGAGCGGCTGTGGGACGTCTTTGCCCAGCACAAAGGGGATCGCTGCGTAGCCTTCGACATCGAACTGCAGCAGCCCGGCAAGCGGTTGCGCGTGCGGGTGGACGTGAACGCGCAGATCCGCGTCCGGCCGTCGGACCGGCTGGTCTCGGACGTGGAGAAGATCTGCGGCGCCGGATCGGTCGTGATCGGCCGCGCCGCGCCGCCGGCGCCACGGCATTAGCGCCGCGGGATACTGTCGTGCGGCCGCTGTTCTAAGCGGACCGCGCCGAGAGAGGTTTATGCCACCCGACACACTCGAGTTCGAGGAGCCGATCGCGGTCCTGCTCAAGGAAGTAGAAGCGCTGTCGATGCTGCCCCGCACCCCCGAGCGGCAGCGATCGATCGAGGGGCTGTACCGCCGCATCGACTCGATTCGCGACGACATCTACCGGACGCTGACGCCCTGGCAGCGCGTGCTGGTGGCGCGTCACCCGAGCCGGCCGACCGTGCTGGACTACGTGAATCGGCTGTTCACAGAGTTCACCGAGATCAGCGGCGACCGCCGGTTCGCCGACGATCACGCCATCGTCGCCGGCTTCGCGCGCTACAACGGCGAGCATGTGCTGGTCGTCGGGCACCACAAGGGCGGCGGGGGTGACACCAAGCAGAAGATCTTCCGCAACTTCGGCTACGCCCGCCCCGAGGGCTACCGCAAGGCGCTGCGGGCGATGAAGCTGGCCGAGAAATTCAGCCGCCCGGTGCTGGCCTTCGTGGATACGCCCGCCGCGTATCCCGGCATGGAGTCGGAGGAGCGCGGCATCTCCGAGGCGATCGCGTTGAACCTGCGCGAGATGGCGGCGCTCGACGTGCCGATCGTGGTGATCGTGCACGGCGAGGGCGGGAGTGGCGGCGCGCTCGGCATCGCCGTCGGCGACCGTATCCTCATGCACGAGTTCGGCATCTACAGCGTGATTCCCCCCGAAGGCTGCGCCGCGATCCTGTGGCGCGACTCGAACCGGAAGGTCGAGGCGGCGGCGGCGCTGCGGCTCACGGCTCCCGACCTGATGAAGGTCGGGGTGATCGACGAGATCGTCAAGGAGCCGAAGGGCGGTGCGCACACGAACCACGAGCTGGCGGCGACCCTGCTCGACGCATCGCTGTCGCGGGCGCTCGCCGAGGTCGGCCAGATGGGATCGCAAGCCAGGCTCGATGCTCGCTATCGCAAGTGGCGAGCGATGGGCGACGTCGGCATGACGGAAGGATGACGCACACATGAACAACACGCGGCGCGGCCGATGATCAGCCGGATCTGGGAGACGCGGGCGCACGACGGCGGACAGGCAGAGGCGCTCGAGCGCGAGCTCGGAGTGGCGCCCGTGACCGCGCGCCTGCTGGCGATTCGCGGCCTCGGCAGCCTCGACGTGGCGCGCCGCTTCCTGTCGCCATCGCTCGACGACCTGCACGACCCCTTCCGCCTGGCCGGGATGCACGACGCGGTGGAGCGCATCCTCGGCGCCGTGGCGCGGCGCGAGCGCATCGCGATCCACGGCGACTACGACGTGGACGGCGTCACCTCGACGGTCATCCTGCGTCGCGCGCTGGAACTGCTCGGCGCCGACGTGACCCACTTCATTCCCGAACGGCTGCGCGACGGCTACGGGTTGCAGCCGGCCTCGCTCGATCGCCTGCATGCGGACGGCGCCCGCCTGGTGATCTCGGTGGACTGCGGCATCCGTGGCATGGAGGCAGCGCTGCGGGCGCGCGCGCTCGGCATCGATCTCGTGATCACCGACCATCACGAGCCGGACGTCGAGCTGCCGTGCGCGTTGGCGGTGATCAACCCCAAGCGCCACGATTGCGCCTATCCGGACAAGAACCTCGCCGGCGTCGGTGTGGCGCTCAAGCTGGTGCAGGCGCTCTGCCAGCGGACCGGCCGCACCAGTCTGCTGCCCGCGTTCGTCAAGATTGCGGCCATCGGCACGCTGGCCGACGTGGTGCCGCTCGTGGGCGAGAACCGCGTCATCGCCAAGCTGGGGCTCGGCATGCTCACGAAGGGGCCGCACCGGGTCGGGCTGCGATCGCTGCTCGACGTGTGCGGGCTGACGGGCAAGGAGATCGACAGCTACCACATCGGCTTCGTGCTCGCGCCGCGGGTCAACGCCGCCGGGCGCATGAGTTCGCCCGACATCGCCGCGCGGCTGCTGCTGGCTGCCGACGAAGCGATGGTGGATGAAGCACGGGAGCTCGCCGCGCTCCTCGATGCCGAGAACCTGCGCCGGCAGCAGGAAGAAGCGGAGATCGTCTCGCAGGCCAGGAAAATGGTCGAGACCGACCTCGAGATCGGCTCGCGGACCGTGCTCGTCGTCGCCGGGCCCGGCTGGCACCGCGGCGTTATCGGCATCGTCGCCTCGAAGCTGGTGGACGCGTTCCACCGTCCGGCGATCGTGCTGTCGATCGACGGCGAGGTGGCGCACGGTTCGTGCCGCAGCATCCCTTCCTTCGATCTCTTGGGCGGGCTGGAGTCGTGCGCGGACGTCCTGACGACGTTCGGCGGCCACAAGCAGGCCGCCGGTCTCACGGTCGAGGCGGCGCGCATTCGCGAGTTCCGCGCCCGCATCAACGCCCACGCCGACGACCGGCTCGGGCCCGACGATCTCCGGCCGCGGCTGTGGCTCGACGGACCGTTGCCCTTCCGGGCGATTACGGCACAGGTTGCGTCCGAACTGGCGACGCTGGCGCCCTTCGGTGCCGGCAACCCGTCGCCGCTGTTCTCGGCCTCGAGCGTCGAGATCGTGGACGGGCCGCGCCGCGTCAAGGAGCGGCACCTGAAAATGGCATTCAAGCAGGACGGCAAGGTCATGCGCGGCATGGCCTGGCGCGCGGCCGAACGCGAGGAGTTCGTCACCGGCCACCGCGGCGCCATCGACGTGGCGTTCTCGCTCGAGCAGGATGTCTGGAACGGCGAGCGTTACCTGCAGCTCTCGGTGGCCGATTTCAAGGCGCCCGCGGCGGCCGAGCCGGGGTCGTAGGCGTCTCTACAGCAGAGTGCAACTGCTATCCTGAAGCCTGAGCATGTCCTGGCACAAGCCGGTCCGGATCGCCGTCGCTGTCTTCGGCCTCGCCGCCGCGGTGGCGGTGTACTTCGCGATCGGCTCGCGGCAGGTGGCCAGCCCCCCTCCGCCGGTTCAGCGCCTCGACCCCAAGGCGATGGTCGAAGCACGTGCCGCCGTCATGCAGCAGTCACGGCAGGGCGAGGAGGACTTCGAGGTGAAGGCCGATCGCACGCTCAACTACGAGGACGGGTCCGCCAAAATGGTGGGAGTCCGTATCAGCGTGCGCAAGGGCGGCGACCGCGATTTCGTGGTCACCGCGAAAGAGGCCAGCGCCGGCAAGGAGCGCAAGGATCTGGTGCTCAAGGGCAGTGTCGTGCTCGAGGCGAGCGACGGCTTCCGGCTCACGACCGAGGACGCCACTTACACTGAAGCCGAAGGCTTCGTCCGCGCGCCGGGCCGCGTGGCGTTTACGAAAGGTGGACTCACCGGCAGCGGTCTGGGCATGACCTACGACAAGACCAACGACGTGCTGACGCTGCTCGCCGAAGCGGATGTGACGATGGCGGGGCGCGACGAGATGCCGGGCACCGGCTTCACGGCGGGCGGCGCCGTACTCGATCGCGTGATGGACGTGCTGGTGCTGTCGGGCGACGCCAAAGCGCAGCGCGGCGAGCAGACGTTCGAGGCGTCCTCCATCACGGCCCGCCTCTCGGCCGAGGAGGAGTTCGTGCGGGTGGTCGAGCTTCGCGGCGACGCCCGCGTGGCCGGCGGCGAAGGCGCCTTCGATTCGATGTCGGCGCAGGCCATCGACCTCGCCTACCTCGAGGGCGGCGACGTCCTCGATCGTGTCACGCTCACCGGGCAGGCCGCGGCGGCGCTCGGGGCCAAGAGCGGCGCCAAGCGCCAGTTGACGGGCGGCGCGCTCGACATGCAACTGGCCCCGGACGGCACCCTCGTCCACGCGGGCGGGCGCGATGGCATCCGGTTCGACCTGCCGGCCAGCGACAATGCGCGCGCCAGCAGCATTCAGGCGAAAACCTTCGACGCGAACGGTACCGCCGGAGCGGGGCTCACCTCCGCCTCTTTCGTGGACAACGTGCAGTTTCGCGAGGATGCGCCAAAGGCGGCGCCGCGCATCGCGCGGTCGCAGACGCTGGACGTCTCGATGGAGCACGACGAAGTGAGCACGGCGATGTTCAGAGGGGCGGTGGCGTTCGAGGATCGCGGCCTGGCGGCGTGCGCGGCGCAGGTGCGCTACAGCCCCAAGGGCGGCACGATTCATCTTTCCGGCGCGGATGCCGGCGGCGGGCCGCGGGCGTCAAATGAGCAAGTGGCGATGGCAGCCGAGACGATCGAGGTGACGTTGCAGAAGACCGAGATCGACGCGCGCGGCGGTGCGAAGACGGTCCTGCGGCCGACACGTGAGGCGCGCGGAACGTGTGTGCCACGTGGCGGCGGCGCCGCCGACGCGGCGCCGCCGGGAGACGACAGCAAGCTGCCCCGCCTGTTGAAAGGCGATGCGCCGGTGAACGTCAACGCCGATCGCGTCAGCTACGCCGGAGTCGGTGGCGCGGCGACCTACACCGGCAACGCGGCCCTGTGGCAGGGCAGCGTCACGTCGATTCGCGC
>DATMDI010000037.1:0-11839 GCA_035557875.1 Vicinamibacterales bacterium | reverse complement strand
CCGCAACGAGCTGAGCGGCTTTGCCGGCGGGCCCACGCAGGAGCGCGTCGAGGTGCTCAACGGCGACGAGGTGTGGGACATCAACGCCACCGGCGGCTTCGGCGGCTTCGGCCGGTTCGGCGGTGGCCGTGGTGGCGGCGGATTCGGCCGCGGTCAAGCCGATGCCGCGGGCGGGGCGGCGCAGGGTGGCCAGCCGGCGCAGGGCGGCCAGCCAGGCCAGGGCCGCGGCACTATCGACCCCGAACGACTGAAGGAACTGCAGCGGCGCCAGCGCCAGACCGAGCTCGCGCGCCTTTCGCTCATGTGGCTGCTCACGACCGACGCACCGGTCGTCTGGGTGGGCACTGCGGAGTCGCCCGAAGGTAACGCCGACGTCCTGGAGGTGCGGCCCGCCGAGGGGCAGGCCACGAGGCTCTTCCTCGATCAGGCGACGCACCTGCCGCTGATGATGACGACCACGGCCGGTTTTGGCCGTGGCGGGGGCGGCCGGCGTGGCCTGGGCCCCGACGCGGCCGTGCCACAGGTCGGCACGCCGACGCCGAACGACGGGCCCCGCCGCGGCGGAACCGCCGGTCAACCGATCACGATCGAAACCCACCTGTCCGAATACAAAGCGGTGAACGGCATCAAGCTGCCGCATCTCATCACGCGCGGCGTCAACGGCCAGACCAACGAGGAATGGGAAATCAAGAGCTTCAAGGTGAATCCCAGCCTCAAGGCGAACACGTTCACCAAATGAAACCAGCCCTCTTCCTCGTTCTCGGCCTGCTGGCCGCAGCGCCCGTTCTCGCTCAGAACGCCAACCAGGCGCAACTGCGTCTCGTCGTCGTCGATCAGACCGGCGCCGGCATTCCTTCGGCCACCGTCGTCGTCACGCCCGCGTCGGGAGAACCGATCACCGTGATGTCGGACGAGCGCGGTCTGGCCACCGTGCCGCCCATCGCCACGGGCACCGTGAAAGTGCACGTCGAGTTTCCGGGCTTCGAAGCGTCGGATTCCACGCTCACGCTGCGCCGGGGTGCCACCAACCAGACCATCACCCTCGGCATCGCCGGCGTGCAGGAAGAAGTGGTCGTGAACGACACCGCCGGCCTGCTCGACGACCGGAGCGGCAACGCGCAGACGACGACGCTCGAGCAGTCGGAGATCGACGCGCTGCCCGACGATCCCGACGAGCTCGCCGAAGTGCTGCAGCAGATGACCGGCGGCTCGGGAGCGACCTTCCAGGTGAACGGCTTCCGCGGCGGCCGCCTGCCGTCGCGCGACGAGATCCGCCAGATCCGCTTCCGCACCAACTCGTTCGCCGCCGACAACCACGACGCGGGCCGCACGCAGATCGAGATCATCACCCGCCCCAACGTGCGTGAATGGAGCGGCAACGCCAACCTGGGTCTGCGTGGCGACGTGCTGAACGCGCGCAACGCCTTTGCCCAGACGGAGACGCCCGAGCAGTTCCGGCGCTTCAACACCAGCCTGCGCGGCCCGATCGTGGCCGGGAAGACGTCGATCCGCTTCGGTCTCGACGGGAACCGGGCCTACGACTCGCCGCCGATTTACGCGGTGAACGAGGACGGCACCCAGTTTCACGGCGTCGTCTACCGGCCCTCCGAGTCCACCAACGCCACGATCGGCATCGAGCACGCGCTGACGAAGAACCAGACGCTGCGGATGGAGTACCGCCGCAACCACTACAACGCGGAGAACCAGGGCGTCGGCGATTTCACGATGCCCGAGCGGGCCGTCGAGCGCACGACCAACGAGCATCAGGCCCGCGTCCAGGTCCAGGGCCTGATCGGCAAAACGACGCTGCACGAACTGCGCGTGCAGTTCAACCGGCAGGAAAACGAAGCGGCGTCGGTGTCGGACCTGCCGTCGATCAACGTGCTCGACGCCTTCAACCGCGGCGGCGCCGGCGTGAACAATCACGGCTACTCGCGCACGATCGAAGTGGCCGACAACGTGGACTTCAACCTCGGGCGCAAGCACGCCATGCGCGTCGGCGCGATGGTCGAGGGGGGAGTGAACCGGAACTTCGACGCCCGTAACGCGGCCGGCACCTTCACGTTCAGCAGCCTCGAAGCGTTCAACGCCGGTCTTCCGCTGCAGTTCACGCAGCGCAACGGCCAGGTGAACACGTCGTTCACGCACTACGAGCTGGGCTTCTACTGGCAGGACGACATTCGCGTGAGCCGCAACCTCTCCTTCAGCGTCGGCGTGCGGCAGGAGATGCAGTCGCTCATCGACGACAAGCTCAACGTGATGCCCCGCCTGGGCTTTTCGTGGAACGCTCCGGCCAAGCTGACGGTCCGCGGCGGCTACGGCACCTTCTACGACTGGTACGACACCGGTCTCTACGATCAGACGCTGCGCGTGAACGGCGTCTCGCAGCGTGACCTGCTCATTCTCAACCCCGGCTATCCCAATCCGTTCGTCGGCGGCAACGACAGCGTGATCCTGCCGGGCGGCCGCGTGCAGTCGGCGCCGGATCTGCAGATGCCGTACGTGCACCAGGCCTCGATCGGAGTGGAGCGGGCGCTCACCACGAACCTGCAGGCGCAGGTGTCCTATCAGTTGCTGCGCGGACGCCGCCTGATGCGGTCGGTGAACATCAACGCGCCCGGCGCCGATGGCGTGCGCCCGGAACCGAACATCGGCACCGTGACGCAGTTCGAATCGACCGGGCGCTCGGAGAGCGATCGGCTGACCTTCAATCTGAACTACCGCGTGCCGAACCGCCGCATCTTCATGGGCGGCAACTACACGCTCGGCCAGGTGAAGAACCACGCCGACAGCGCCACCACGCTGCCGGCGAACAGCCTCGATCCCGACGCCGAGTGGGGGCCGTCGTTCCAGGATGTGCGCCACCGCATGAACGCGATGGTCAACCTGCCGTTCTTCGTCGGCACGCGCGTCAATGCCAATGTCAACGCGCAGACGGCCACGCCGTTCACGATCACGACCGGCATCGACGGCAATCTCGATGGCGTCGTCAACGATCGGCCCGACGGCGTCGGGCGCAACACGGCGCGCGGCACCGCGCGCGTGGACGTGAGCCTGCGCGTGAGCCGCACCTTCTCGTTCGGCCAGCGGGGAGGCACGGGCGGCGGCGGGCGCGCCGGCAACGGCGGTCCCGGCGCGGGCGGATTCCCGGCCGGCGCGGCGCCGCAGTTCGGGCAGGGCGGCGCTCCCGGTGGTCCTGGAGGGGGCGGCCGTGGGAATCCGTTCAACGACAACGGACGGTTCGGCGCCGAGGTCTGGATCAGCGCCAACAACCTCCTGAACCGCGTGAACTATCTCAACTACGTCGGGAACCAGCTCTCGCCCTATTACCTGCAGCCCACGTCGGCGGCGCAGGCGCGGCGCATCGAAGTGGGGATGAACTTCCGCTTCTAGCGGGATTAGCGTGACCCGAGACGCGGGTCACGCGCAGTGTGTGGCAAACCGGCTCGAAACCGGTTCGCCAGCAACTACGCATACAATTTTCCTTCGTGAACGTGACGGTCGTCGGCGCAGGCATCATTGGCTGCGCCGCCGCATACGAGCTCGCGCGCCGCGGGGCGCGGGTTCGCGTGGTGGACCCACGGCCGCCCGGGCAAGGTGCCACTCGCGCGACCGCCGGCATGCTCGCCCCCTACATCGAGGGGCACGTCTCCTCCCTTCTCCAGCTTGGCGTCCGGAGCCTCGCGCTCTACGACGAGTTCATCGAGCGGGTAAGCGCCGAGTCGGGCACTGGCATCGAGTACGAGCGCTGCGGCACGCTGCAGGTGGCGGCGGCCGGCGCCGAGGCGGTCCGTCTGGCGGCTCTGGCGCGCGAGCTCGCCGATGCGGGCGTGGTGCACCGCATGTTCGACTCGGAGGAGGCGCGCCGGCTCGAACCGCAGCTGGCGCACGTGCACCGCGCCCTCCTCATCCCGTCGCACGGTTACGTGCTGGCGGCGGCGCTCGTCGAATCGCTCGTGGCCGCGGCGACGAAGCGTGGCGTGGTATTCGAGACTGCCACCGTCACCCAGGTGGACAGCACCGCCTCGGGCACCTGCGTCCTCACCTCGAACGGTCGTCTCGAAGGCGATGCCGCGGTACTGGCGGCCGGGAGCTGGTCACCGCTGATCGCGGTGCGCGCCGGCCTCCAGGCCGCCCCGGCCCAGGTCGCGAGGCCCGCGGTGCGGCCCCTGCGCGGACAGCTCCTCCAGCTCGAAGTGGAGGAGCCGATTGCGCGGCACGTCGTGTGGGCGCCTGGCTGCTACCTGGTGCCCCTCCGTGACGGCTCGGTGCTCGTGGGCGCCACGGTCGAGAACGCCGGCTTCGACGAACGGCCTACCGCCGGGGGCGTGCGCGGCCTGCTCAACGCGGCCACGACCTGGTTTCCGGCCCTCGAGAACGCCGTGTTCCGCGGCGTGCGCGTCGGCCTCCGCCCCGGCACCGACGACGAGCTGCCGATCGTCGGGCCCTCCGCCACCATGCCACGGGTGTTCCATGCCACCGGCCACTTCCGCAGCGGCGTGCTGCTGGCGCCGCTCACGGCCTCGCTCGTGGCCGACCTGGTCGTGGACGGGCGCGAAGGACCGGGCATGGAGTTGATGCGCCCGGCCCGAGTAGGCTTGTGAGGCCGTCCGCATCGCATCATGCGCCTCAAGAAACTCTATAGCTCGCGGGAGGTCGCGTCGCTGACCGGGCTGTCGGCGCGCCAGCTCCAGTGGTGGGACTCGAAGCGTCTCTTCACGTCGGCCGTCGCGTCGCAGCGGACTGAAGCGGGCGGCTACACCGAACGCCGCTACACGCCGCTCGACGTCCTGGAGCTGCAGGCGCTGGCCGACCTGCGGCAGCGCGGGTTTTCGATTCCCCGCCTGCGCCACCTGCTCGACACGCTGCGCGACGTCTTCCACATCCGCCTCTACGAGGCGATCGGCGACGGCGGACCGATGACGCTGTTCGTCGGCGGCGATCAGATCTTCGCGCGGGCGCAGGACGGCCGGCTGATCAACCTCGACGAACCGACGCAGCCGCTGCTGATGGTGGGGGAGGAATTGCCCTTGCGGCCGGTGACGGCCAGGGAGCGCCGGCGCAAGCCGCCGGCGCGGCGGTTAGCCGCGCGGCCGCCCGCCCGAAGGGCGGGCAACTAGACACTGCTCGCTACTTACTCGATCGGGAAAACCTTCGCGAGGTCGTCGGCCGGACGGGCAATGACGTGAACGCCGACCAGTTCGCCCACGCGGCGGGCCGCGGCGGCCCCAGCGTCGGTGGCAGCCTTCACCGACCCGACATCGCCGCGGATGATCGCGGTGACCAGCCCGGCATCCACCTTCTGCCAGCTCACGAGAACCACGTTGGCCGTCTTGAGCATGGCGTCGGCCGCCTCGATCATGCCGACCAGGCCGCGCGTCTCGATCATGCCGAGGGCGTCGCCGACGGGAGGTTTATCGTTCGCCACTGGTAAGGCGGGATTCTACCACCTCTACCAACCCTGACGGGCACGCAGCGCGGTGATGTGCGCCACGTGGTGGCGCGAGTGCCAGCCGTAGTTCTGCGTGTGCTCGTCGAGAGTGAAGACGCGCCCGTGCTCCGGGTGCACGAAGGTGCGGCCGTAGTCGGCGTCCGACATGCCCGCGTACACCTCGACCCAGCGGCGGTGCAGGCCGTCGAGCAGGTTCAGCGAGAGCTCGATCGGCAGCCGGGTGTCGGCGAGCAGCGCCCAGGCGTTCTCGTCGTACGGCTTGATCGTCGGGTGGTCTTCCGTGAGCGCGAGCTTCACGCGGACGAAGCCGTTCATGTGGCTGTCGGCGACGTGATGCACCAGCTGGCGCACGGTCCAGCCGCCGGGGCGATAGGGCGTGTCGAGCTGACGATCGTCGAGGCCGGCGACCGCGGCGCGAATCTCGTGTGGCAAGGCAGCGATGTCGGCGATGTCGGCCGCCCGGCGTGCCGCGGAGGGTGGCACCGTGGTGAAACGTCCCAGCGGATATCTCAAGTCGTCCGTGGTGAGGTCTGCCATGAGGTTTTGTACATCGGAATCCGGCGGTGATCTCACACAGTAAAATCATGGATTACATGCGCGTGGTGATCGCCGACGAGCCGCTGGTGGAACGTGTGCTCGACGACACGTACCCGATATGGCACGAGGGGCTCTCCCGCGAGGCCTATTCGAAGTGGAGCCGGGGCCAGCTGCGCACGCCGTGGGGCCGGGAGCACCTGCAGCGGTTCGTCCTGCTCGACGAGCGGGACGCGCACGTGGCGTCGCTCAAGCGCTATCGCTATCCGGTCCACATGGACGGCCGCGACGGCTGGATGTGCGGAATCGGCGCGGTTCTCACCGCGCCGGCCCATCGCGGGCAGGGGCACGCCTCGCGCCTGGTAGCGGACGTGGTGGAGCAGTCGCGCGCCGAGGGTGCGCTGCTGGCCGGACTGTTCTCGGAGATCGGCACCGCGTTCTACGAGCGGCTCGGGTTTTCCACCGTGTCGCTCGACGAGGTCTCGGTGCGCGTCACTCGCCGCGACGGATCGCCGGCGATGCTCGTGCGATCGGGCGACGACCGCGATCTGCCTGGGCTCGCAGCCATGCACGCGACACGTGCGTCCGGGGCACGGCTGGTGTTGCGGCGGGACGCGCCGCTCATTCACTACGCGCTCGCCAAGAAGCGGCTGTTCGCCGGGCTCAGCGCGCGCGGCTCGCGGCAGCTCGAGTTCTTCGTGGCCGAAGAAGGGGCGAGCGCCGTCGCCTACGTGGTCTTGTCGCAGAACGAGTACGGGTGGACGCTCGAAGAGGCCGGCGATCGCGATCCAGCCGGAGCCAGGCTGGGCGGGATGCTCCAGGTGTTACTGGCCCGGGAGCCGTCGCATCGCGACCCGGTGATCCGCGCCTGGTGGCCGCGCGCGTTTCCCGTGCCGCCGCAGCTCACGCTGTCGAATCGAAGCGACCCCAAGGACGTCTTCATGGTGCGCCCCCTGGCCGGCGGCATCGAAATGCCGCCGGGTCCGGAGGGCGTGTTCTGGTGGAGGAGCGATTATTTCTGATTCTTGAAAGGCTCAGGGCTCAAGGCTTAAGGCGTGGACGAGCCCGGCTTCGCCGGTCTCGTCGGCCACGGCTTGTCACAGGCGTTTTGTCATGCCCTGAGCCGTGAGCCCTGAGCCTTCATTGGCCAGGTTCGATCTTCAGCACGGCACCGAACGTCTCGTCGGTGAGCGCATACAGGAACCCGTCAGGCCCGGGCTTCACTTCGCGGATGCGCTGTTTCAGGTCGCCAAGAAAAATCTCCCGGCCGGTGGGCAGCCCCTTGGGATTGAACTGCACGCGCTGAATGTGCTGGCCGGTATTGCCGCGCATCGCGCCGACGAACGCGTTGCCCTTCCACTGCGGAAACTTGTCGCCGTTGTAGAACGAGAGCCCCGAGATGGCGATCGCCGGCACCCAGTAGACGACCGGCTCTTCGTAGCCGGGAGCGGTGAAGCCCTTGCCGACCACGGTGCCGTCGTAGTTGCGGCCCAGCGACACTTCGGGCCAGCCGTAGTTCTTACCCTTGACGATCTGGTTCAGCTCGTCGCCGCCCTGCGGCCCTTCCTCGGTGGACCACAACGTGCCGTCGATCGGATTGACGTAGAGGCCCAGCGGATTGCGGTGGCCGAGCGTCCAGATCTCGGGCTTGTAGCCCGCCCTGCCGACGAACGGATTGTCGGGCGGCACGCCGCCCTCGGTCGTGATGCGCACGATCTTGCCGATGTGCGAGTTGGGATCCTGCGCCTTGAGAGCGATGTTGCGATCGCCGAGCGAGACGAACAGGTTGCCGGCGGGATCCCACGCGAACCGGGTGCCGTAGCTGCCGGTCGCCGGCCCCAGGACGCCCGCGAGTTTTTCAGTGCCGGGAGCGCCGTGATACGCGTCGGCGACCCAGATGTCCTTCCCCTCGGTGAGCGTCGAACCACCGTCCCACTTCGCACGGTAGACGGCCGTGGTCGCGTCGTTGCCGCCACCGGTGCCCGGCTTCGCGTAGGCGATATAGATGCGGCGGTTGGCCGCAAACTGCGGATCCAGCGTCACGTCGAGCGCGCCGCCGAGGCCGACCGCGAGCGACTGTGGCATCGGGCCGATCGGCGCCGGATCGACGGTGCCGTTTCGAATCACTCGCAGGCGGCCGGGACGCTCGGTGACGAGCATGCTGCCGTCGGTTGCGAACGCGATGCCCCACGGATGATCGAGCCCCTTGATCGCGGTGACGTGGATGCGACCGCGCCCCGCCGGCAGGTCCCACGGGCCCGCCCCCAGCGTGTCGGTCGGTGCTGGTCCGCGACCGCGCACGCCCTGGGCGGGAGCCGGCGCGGCGCCTGCTGCAGGCGCCTGCTGCGCCGAGGGCGTCTGGCCCGCGAGCAGCGCGACGAATCCCACCACGGTGGCCACCCACGCGGCGGCCGCCACTTTCGCCATCGATTGCGTCAGCATGAGGATGGATCTTACGCGATGTGCTTCAGCGCGCGAGGAGGTCGAGCGTCACGGCCTCGGCGGGCCCAGTCCTCAGCGTTCGATGACTTTGAGCGCCACCGTTTTCGTCTCGCCGTCGCGTAGGGCGAGGCGTGACGCGCTGTCGCGCAGGCGCTCGAGGAACTCGGGATCCTGCCACTCGCCCTCTTCCACGTAATCGATCGCGGCCACGAGATACGGCCTGCCGCCGGGCAGTCCCCGCAGCATGAACCGGCCCTGGGTGTCGGCCCGCGCGGTGCGCAGGTAGCGCGTGGGGAACGTCCAGAGCGCCGGGTCCTCGGCGAAGACGACGACGGTGTACGCCGTGGCCTCCTGATTGCGCAGTGTGGCCGTGCCGTTGACCTCGCTCACTCGATCGGTGAGCACGATGCGCGCGTTGGTCACCGGTTCGGTGCCGCGCAGTTCCAATGTTCCGTCCGTGACGTCGACGCTGCCGACGACGATCGATTTCACCATCCACTGCGACGGCAGGTTGTCGACGCGAAGGGCAACCGTGCCGTTGAGCGAGGACAGCTGAAACGCGCCCGCGGCGGTGACGGCCGACTGGTTCCCGCCCTGGCCGAACGTGTTGCGCAGCTGGCGTCCGGCGACGCGCAGGTTCGACATGGTGATGGGCGCGGTGCCTTCGGTGACGATGGTGCCGGCGATCGACGCGCCTCGTGTCAGGGTGATCGTGATGCCCGTGACGTCGCTGTCGCCGACGACGAGCGACACAGTGCCGACCTCGGCGTCGGCGTTGCGCACGACACCGCCGCGCCCGCGGCCGTTGGTGTCGGCAACGACCGCGCGGAGCCCCGCGCGCGCAGCGAGCACATACGATCCCGGCGCGACGTTGGCGATGGTGAACGCCCCGTCGGGTTGAATAGCGCCGCCCATCGTGGCCCTCGGACCCTCGCCGCCGTCGCCCGCGTTGGTCAGCATCACCGCGCCGCCGCCGGCGTCCCCGCTGGAGCTCACGACCGTTCCCGAGACGCGCACGAGGCGCACCGGCAGCAGCGAGAAGCCGATGCTCATCTCCTCGCCGGCGCCGACCGACACGCGCTGGGCCTCGGCGACGTTACCGGTGCCGGGATAGTAGGTGGCGGCGTAACCGGTCGCGTCGTCGGACGCATCGAAAAAGTTGGCGCGGAGGGTGGCACTCACGTAGTAGTCGCCGGGCGCGAGGCCGTAGAGCCGGAACGCGCCGGTGTCGTCGGTCTGGTCGTCCGCCCCGACGTTAATCAGCCGGCGGCGCCCCTCGAACATCTGACTCCGCTGCACCCGTACTTGCACGTTGGCAACGGGATCACCCGCGTCGTCCTGCACGCGGCCGCTGATCACTCCGCCGCGGAGGAGGGCGAAGCTGGCGCCGTCCACCCGCTGGCCGTCGGTGAGCTGGATCGGCGAGACGGTTTCGAACGGCCGGCGCTGGCCGAGCCGCTGGGTGACGTAGCCCGCCTTGGACGCCGAGAGCGTCCACTGGCCGGCCGCCAGATCGCGCAGCTCGAAGCGGCCCTCGTTGTCGGTCGATGCGACCCGTCCGCCTGGCATGCCGCTGATGTTGGCGCGTACCTGCGCGCGGCGGACCGGCGTGCCGGTGTCGGAGAGCACCCGGCCGCGGATCACCGCGGTTCCGGTTGGCAACTGTCCGCGGCCCCGGAAGAACTGGCCGGCCCCGCGGCCCCCGCCGGCCCCGCGGCCGTCCGCCTGGCCTCCCGGGGCCGGGGCCGGGGGCGGGGGAACGCCAGGGCCCGCACCCCGCTGGCCGAGCAGCACGGGGCCGCACACAGCGGCTCCGCACACGAGCAGAATGGCGGCGCCTACACGCCGGGGGGCAGTCACGACGTGAGTATAGACGTGCCGGTCGGGCCGGCGGTTGCCCCGCGGCCGCGCGATTCGGAGGTTCCGATTCGACCTCCCGGCCGGGTAGAATCCGGCCACATCCAGGGAGGATTCGTGATTCCAGAGCGCTACGCCCCGTACACCTACGCGCTGTTCCGCATCGTGTTCGGCTTGCTGTTCTTTTGCTTCGGGCTCCAGAAGGTGGCCGGCTTGTTCGGAGGCCAGGCGGTGCAGCTGATGTCGCTGCAAGGGGCTGCGGGGACCGTCGAGACGGTCTGCGGATTCCTGATCATGATCGGGTTGTTCACGCGGCCAGCGGCTTTTCTGGCCAGCGGCGAGATGGCCGTGGCCTTCTGGTATATCCACGTGATGACCATCGCGATGGGGAAGGGTCTCGGGATCCCCGCCGCCCTCGTGCCGCTGAACAACGGCGGCGTGGACTCGGTCGCCTTTTGTTTCGCGTTCCTCTACATCTGCTCGCGCGGCGCGGGCTTGTTGAGCGTCGACAGAAGCATGGGCCGGAAGAGCTGACAGGGGAACCAGCATGAGACTCAGGGCCGTCGCAGTCTTCGCCGGAGTCGTCGCGCTCGCCGGGGCGGCGTCCGCGCAGGTGCGGATCGTTCAAACCAACTCGGGCAACACCAACAACGTCCACCTGATCGATCCCGCGACCCATCGCATCGTCGGTGAGATCACGAACGTGCCGATCAACCACGGTGCGGCCGCCTCCCCTGACGGGAAGTGGCTGTACTTCAGCAGCGAGGCCGAACAGACGCTCCACGTGGTGGACGCGAAGACGCTGCAGACGACGAAGAAGATTCCGCTCTCGGGCCGGCCCAACAACATCTCGATCGGCCGCGACGGCCGCCGCGTCTACGTCGGCATCGTGTCGGCGCCTGGGGCGGTCGACGTCATCGACGCGGCCTCGCTCGAGAAGGTGAAGTCGATTCCGACCAAGGGCGGCATCCACAACGTGTACGTCACGCCCGACGGCCTGCACGTCGTCGCCGGATCCATCGCCGGCCGGGTGATGACCGTCATCGACGCGAAGACGGAGGAGCCGATCTGGACGCTCTTCAGCGAGGGCGTGCGGCCGATTGCCTTCGAGAAGAACCCGGACGGTTCGACCAAGCGCCTGTTCGTGCAGATCTCCGAGCTGCACGGGTTCGCGATCGTGGACTTCGCGGCGCGGAAGGAAGTGGGCCGCGTGATGCTGCCCAACGACATTCCGGCGGAGAAGGTGGACAAGGGCCCGTTCAACGCCTCGCCGTCGCACGGCCTGGGCGTCGCGCCCGACGGGAAGACGCTCTGGGTGACCAGCCGCCCCAACGCGCGCGTATACGTCTACTCGCTGCCCGACATCACCCTGCTCGGCCACGTCGAGCTCGGCGGCCGCCCCGACTGGGTCACGTTCACGCCGGACAGCAAGACGGTCTACATCTCTACGGAGAACACCGATTCCGTGATCGCCGTAGACGTGGCGAGCCGCAAAGAAGCCGCCCGCATCACCGTCGGCGACGCGCCCAAGCGCAATATCACGGTGGTGATGCG
>DATMDI010000036.1:0-11805 GCA_035557875.1 Vicinamibacterales bacterium | reverse complement strand
CCAGATCCGTCGGCGCGCCGCCGGTCAGGCGCTGCTCGTGACACACGCCTTCTCGATGGCCGAAACGGCGCTGACCGTGGCGTTGATTTCATTGCTGTTCTGGCTCGCTCCCAGCGGGCTCACGCCGACATTCGAGCAGGTGCTCGGTGGCGGGGACACCGGCGCGGTGGCGCTCATCGTCAACTGCGCCTATCCGGTCGCCGCGCTCTTCATGGAGCCGTTCTACGTCGCGGCCGGGTTCGCGATGTATCTGAACCGGCGCGTTGAACTGGAAGCGTGGGACATCGAGCAGGAGCTCCGGCGTGCGTTTGCGGAATAGGATGCTGGCCGCGTGCCGGCCCGCGGCGCTCGCGCTGCTGCTCGCGGCCTACGCAGCGCCGGCGGCCGTAGCGCAGCCGGCGGCACGCCCGCCAGACGACGCCGCGGTAACGCAGGCGCTCGAGCAGGTGAAGACCGACCCCAACCTCGCCACCCAACGCACCATCAAGACGCTGCAGTGGAAGGACTCGGATGCGCCGCCGAGCCCGAGGCCGGCCTGGGTCGAATGGGTGCTCGGCTTCTTCCGCTGGCTCGATCAATCGGCGCGACTACTGGTGTGGGCCGCCGTCGCGGCGCTTGCGGTCATGGCGGCCTTCTACATCGTGCGCACCGTGCGGTCGTGGGAGTCCGCCGCGCCGGACGGCGAGTTCATGGCGCCCACGCACGTCCAGGACCTCGACATCCGGCCCGAAAGCCTGCCGCCGAACGTCGGCGCCGCGGCCCGCGCCCTGTGGGACCGCGGCGAGCACCGGGCCGCGCTGGCGCTGCTGTATCGCGGGCTGCTGTCGCGCCTCGCGCACGTCCATCAGTTGCCGGTACGGGAGTCGAGCACCGAGGGCGACTGCCTGGCACTGTCGGCGCGCATCGGCGGCCCTGGCCGTGACTACGCCGCGCGCTTGATCGTTCTCTGGCAGGCCGCGGTCTATGGCCACTTCGAAGCCGACACTCCGGTGGTGCACGCACTCTGCGACGAGTTCGCCCCGGCGCTCGACCTGCCCGCGCCTGGAGCCGAGGCGTGAGCCGCCGCACCATCACGTGGAGCGTGGCGCTCGGCGTGCCGCTCGCCTTTCTCGTGTACTGGATCGCCAGCAACACGTACTGGGCCGACACCATCGTCCCGATGCCGTTCAGAGGCGAGGCCGCCACCAATCCCCACTACGCCGCGCAGCGATTCGTCGAGGCGCTCGGCGGGCGCGCCACCCGCGATCGCACGTTCAGCGTGCCGGCGTCCGACGCGGTCATCGTCCTCTCGACGTGGAACTGGAACCTGAGCACGCGGCGGCGGGAGGCGCTCGAACGCTGGGTGGAGTCTGGCGGCCGCCTCGTCGTGGACGGCACGGTGTTCGGGGGCCAGGAGTTCGCCCGGTGGTCGGGTATCCGGACGGTCGAACGGCCTCGGCCGCCGGCCGGGCAGGATGCCGCACCGCCGGGCCCGTGTTTCAGCTTTCTCGAGGAGCGCCGCGCCGGGCAGTCACGAGCGTTCGAGCGCCCGCACTGGATCTGCGAGATCGATCCAGAGGTGGGGCTGACCACGAGCCGCGACGTCGACTGGGCGCTCGATGAGCCGCTCGTCGGCCGGCAGGCGCTACGGGTGGCGGTTGGACGCGGCCGCGTCACCGTGATCAACGCCGAGCCGTTCCGCTCTCGGCGTCTGTTCGACGGGGATCACGGATGGCTGCTGGCCGCGGCGGCCGAACTGCGGCCCGGCGACCACGTGCACTTCCTCACGGAAGGGGAGTATCCGCCGCTGCTGGCGCTCGTGTGGCAGAACGGTGCGCCCGTGGTGGTCCTCGGGCTGACCGTGCTTGGCCTCGTGCTGTGGCGTGGCGGCGTGCGCATCGGTCCCCTGGCCGCCGCCGCCGCTCCGGTGCGCCGTTCCCTCGCCGAGCAGATTCGCGGTACGGGTCGGTTCGCCCTGCTCCACGACGGCGGGGAACCGCTGCACGCGGCCGCGGCCCGGGCGCTCGACGAGGCGGCCCGCAAGCGGGTTGGCGGCTATGCCGCGCTGGCGCCGCGCGACCGGGTGGCTGCTCTCGCCGGACTGGCCGGCGTGGCACCGGCCGCGCTCGACGCGGCGCTCCACGATTCACGGGAACGCTCGCCGCACGAGTTGCGCGCCACCGTGGCGCTGCTAGAAACGGTCCGGCGCTCGCTCATCCGCCAGAAGAGGACGGGACATGGAATCAGCTGATCAGACCGGGGTGCTGGAGGCCGCGCGGAGCCTCGACCTCCTCCGCGCGACGATCCAGCAGGCGATGGTCGGCCAGCCCGCGGTCGTCGAGCAGGTGCTCATCGCGCTGGTGGCGTCGGGACACGTGCTCATCGAAGGGGCGCCGGGACTCGGCAAGACGCTACTCGTACGCGCGCTCGCCCGCGCCCTCGCCCTCGCGCACGCCCGGGTGCAGTTCACGCCCGACATGATGCCGTCGGACATCACCGGGCACTCAGTGCTCGACCCCGCCACTCATGGGCTTCGCGTCGTGCGCGGGCCGGTGTTCACGCACCTGCTGCTCGCCGACGAGATCAACCGCGCCCCGGCCAAGACGCAGAGCGCGCTGCTCGAGGTGATGCAGGAATACCAGGTGACCCTCGAAGGCCAGACGCTGGCCGTGCCGCAGCCGTTCATGGTGCTGGCGACGCAGAATCCGGTCGAGACCGAAGGCACCTATCCGCTGCCCGAGGCGCAGCTCGATCGCTTCCTCTTCAAAGTCGAGATCGGTTATCCGCCCGCCGACGTCGAGGTGGACGTCGTGGTGCGCGCCACCGACGGCCAGGCCGGCAACGATCTGCCGCTCGCGGCGGTGTCGCCGTGCCTCGACGGCGCCGCGGTGCTGCAGCTGCAGAAGGTGGCCGCCTTCCAGCGCGTCGACCGCCAGGTGATCGATTACGCGGTCCGCCTTGCGCGCGCGACGCGCGAGTATCCCGGGCTGGCGGTCGGCGCCAGCTCCCGCGGAGCGCTCGCCCTGGTCCGCGGCGGCCGCGCCGTGGCGCTGCTCGACGGCCGCGACTACGTCACGCCGGACGACGTCAAGCGGATCGCGCTGCCGGCGTTGCGTCACCGCGTCGCGCTGGCGCCAGACGCCCTGCTCGAGGGGCGTACCGCCAACGATCTCCTGGCTGAGGTCATCGAAACAGTGGCGGCGCCGCGTGCTTAGAGCACGTTGCGAAATCAGATGTGGGGGCCGCCTTCAGGCGGCCCAGGGCCGGTCAAAGCCGGCCCCCACGTCAGTTCTGCAACGCGCTCCTGGAAATATCGAGGACGTGTGAACCGGCGCGTACGCGTCATTCCGGGCCGCCGCATCGTCGCGGTGCTCGCGGCAGGCGCCATCGCCTTGCTGATCGCCTTGATCGCCGGCGTCCCGGTGCGCGAGTCGGGGTGGGCGGCGGCGGCGCTGCTGGCGCTGACGCTGGCGCTCGCGACGGCCGACTACGCGCGCTCCCGCACCGCGTGGCGGCGGGCCGCGCCGCGCATGGTCCGCCGCCTGCCGGCGGCGTTCGCCATCGGCGTGCGGCGCGAGATTCACCTCTCGATCGAGCTCGAAGGGAACGCCGGCTGGAGCTGCGAGCTGCACGACCATGCGGACCCGAGCCTGGCGCCCGAAGGGCTGCCGCTGCGGCTCGCGCTGTCTCCGAATGTCCGCGTCACCTCGAGCTACGCCGTCGTTCCCACGCGCCGCGGAACCGTGACGTTCGCCCCCGCCGAGATTCGCCTGCCATCACGCTGGCGGCTGGTCGAGCTGCTCGAGCGGATCGGGTCCAGCGAGTCGCGGCGCGTCTATCCCGATTTTGCGCAGGTCGCCCGCTACGCGTGGCTGGCCGGCGATCGCCGCCTGCAGGAGATCGGCATCAAGAGCTACCAGCGGCGCGGGCAGGGCACCGACTTCAAGCAGCTGGCGGAATACCGGATTGGCGACTCGGTGCGGCACATCGACTGGCGGGCGACGCTGCGGCTCAACCGCCCGATCGTGCGCGAGTTCCAGGACGAGCGCGACCAGTGCGTGCTCGTCCTCGTGGACTGCGGCCGCCGCATGCGTGCCGACGATCGGCGTCAGCGCGCCGGCACCAGCCACTTCGATCAAGTGCTCAACGCGGTGATGCTGCTGGCGTATGTGGCGCTGAAACAGGGCGACGCGATCGGCGCCATGACCTTCGGAACCCCGGCCGGCGAGGAGCGGTCGTTCCCGCCGCGAAAGGGCACGCAGGCGCTCAACGCGTTGATGGGCGAGCTCTACGCCGTGGAGCCGACCGCCACCCACTCCGACTACGTCGCCGCCGCGCAGAGTGTGCTGCGCGGCTATCCCAAGCGCGCGCTCGTCATCGTCATCACGAACTTCCGCGACGAAGACAGCACCGAGCTCGGGCATGCGCTGCGCCTGCTCCGCTCACGCCACCTGGTGCTGGTCGCGAGCCTGCGTGAGCGCATCGTCGGCGATCTGATCTCGCAGCCGCTCTCGAGCGGCGACGCGGTACTCGACGTGGCCAGCGGGCACTTCTACGAGCAGGCGCGCCGCGACGCCTTCAACCGCCTGGCGGCCCGCGACTCGATGATGGTGGACGCCGAACCGGCGGACCTGGGCGTGGCGCTCGTCAACCGGTATCACGCCATCAAGCGCGCGGGGCTGATCTAGGGCAGGTAAGGCGGGTAGGGCGGGTAGGGTCGTAGGGCGCGGCTTTAGCCGCGCCGGGACGGTCGGTCTGAAGACCGACCGCTACGTCACCGCAGCGGCTTCAGCTCCGCCGCCACGCCTTCCGGCAGCGGATAGCGGTCGACGTTCAGCAGCATCGACACCAGCTGGTAGTAGCCGGTCACGCCGATCAGATCGACGACGCCGCGCTCGCCGAAACGGTCGCGCGCCGCGCTGAAGGTCGCGTCGCTCACCTGTTTGGTCGTCAGCAACTCGGTGCAGAAGTCGTAGACGGCAGCCTCGTCGGCCGCCATCGCCGCCGGACGGGTACCGGCCGCGACCGCGTCGATGATCGACTGGTTGAGCCCGGCGGTCTGGGCCGCGCGGCGGTGCGCGTACCACTCGTACTGCGACGTCCAGTGGCGGGCGGTGATGATGATCGCGAGCTCGTTCAGCTTCGGCGGAATCGACGAGTGAAAGCGCATCGAGGCGCCGAACTGCTGCGCGAGGTCGCCCATCTCCGGGCTGCGGAGCAGCACGTTGAACGGGCCTGACGCCCCGCGGCGCTCGCCCGAGATCAGCCCCTCGAACATCTTCTTCTGCGCCGCGGTCATCTCGGCGTACGTGAGCGGCTTGAACCGGTCGCCGACCATCCGGACCGTGTTCGGGTCCGGCCTGGGCGCGCCGGGCCCCGGGTTCTGCGCCGCCGCCACCGCCAGCGACGCGAGCAGTCCGGCGGCGGTTCCAAGGACGAATCCGCGATGCATCGGTGCCCCCTTCGAGCGTCCCCCGTCAACGGCCGGGGCGGACGGGGAAGTCTACCCCGCAAACGGGCGTGTGATTTGCAGTCCCCAGCCCCATGCGTCGTCGAGTACTCGCGATCGTGCTGAGCGTGCTGGCGGTGGCTCTGGCAGTGTGGCTGCCGAGCCGGATCCTCCGCTCGGCCGAACCGGCGGCTGAGCCGCCGGTCACGCCATCCGCTACGTCAACGCGGGCCGATGAAGAGCGGATGGTGTCGAACGAAATCCGGCAGCACGCGATCGACCGTGCCCGGCTCTGGCATGAGCCGGCTCGCGACGGGCGCGTGCCGCTTCCGGCCGACGCCACGATCGACGAGCTCTCGTGCCGATTTGTCTTGAAACGTTTGAACGGAACGACCCCCAAGTTCAACTGCGTGCTCGACAGCGGGGAAGAGGTGCGGATCAAGTACGGCAAGGGTGCGGAGATTCCGGCCGAGGCGGCTGCCACCCGGCTGTTGCGCGCGCTGGGGTTTGCCGCCGACGAGATCCGCCTGGTCCGCCACCTGCGCTGTTACGGCTGTCCGATCGAGCCTTTTGTCGCGTCCAAGGCCGTGCAGGGCGTCCGGGCGGGCGGTGTGTACGAGAAGGTGCTGGACTACGAGGATGGTCACGACTACGAGTGGGTGGCTCTCGAACGCAAGTACGACGCGCGGCCGATTGAAACCGCGTCCGGTCAAGGCTGGGCGTTCGCCGAGCTCGACCGCGTGAACGAGACCAAGGGCGGCGCACCCCGCGCGCACGTGGACGCGCTGCGTCTCGCCGCCGCCTTCCTCGCCCATTGGGACAACAAGTCCGACAATCAGCGCCTGGTGTGCGTCAGCCGCGACTGGCCAGACGGCGCACCATGCCCCGCATCGATGATGATGTTGCAGGATCTCGGCGCGACGTTCGGTCCGCGCAAGATCAACTTGCGCCGGTGGCGAACGTCGGCCATCTGGGCCGACCGCGGCGCCTGTGTCGTCACCATGAAGCACCTGCCGTACAGCGGTGCCACCTTCGTGGATACGCGGGTGACCGAAGAAGGACGGCAACTGCTGGCGCGTCAGCTGCGCGCCTTGACGGACGGGGAGCTGACCAACCTGTTTGCCGGGGCCCGCTTCGATCAGCCGCGCAGCCTGTTCAGCGACGTGCACCCGGTGCCGATGTGGGTGGCCGCGTTCAAGGCCCGCGTGCACATGATCAGCGACGGGCCGCCGTGTCCACCTGTGTGAGGGTGCGCGGCGGCGTGACCATGGGGTCGGTGCGCCGCAACCGGCCGGCGTCGATGGTGGCGCCGGACCGCGAAATCGCCTGGAAGTTCAGGACCTCGCCCTCGATCTCCACCAGCATGAAGTGATAGTCGGCCGAGTAGGTTCTGGCGATGTACGGCGCTGGCCGCCCGTCGCCGGGACGCAGCGATCCGGCACCGCCGCTGACGAAGTACTGGATGCCGTTCTGCAGCGTCGTGCGCTGGTAAATGTGTTCGTGGCCCGAGAACACCACGTTGACGCGGTGGCGCACGAAGATCGACTCGAGGCTCGAGCGGTTGACGAACGCCGAGGCGCGGTAGCGTCCCGACGTGTAAAGCGGATGGTGGAGAAACACGACCTTCCAGTCGGCGCCCGACTTCGCCAGCTCCGAGTCGAGCCAGCCGAGCTGTTCACTGCTCAGATAGGTGGAGTCGAGGGCGAAGAACGCGACCGGCGTGGTGATACGCGCCAGCAGGTTCCCGGGCGGCGCGAACCGGTAGTACCGCCGTCCGCGCATGTTGAAGTGCTCGTAGTGGATCTCCTGCGGATCGTCGTGGTTGCCGAGCGCCGCGAAGAACTGCACGCCCTCGTCGAGCAGGACGCGATACGGCTCCTCGAACTTCAGCCGGTAGTCCTCGGGTCCGGCCGGACCTTCGTAGATGTTGTCGCCGACCATCAGCGTGAACGGAAAGGCAAAGCGGCTGCGATAGCGCACCATCTGCTCGGCCACCGCTTTCTGCGCCTCGTTGCCACGGCCGCTGTCGCCGATGACCGCGAACTTCACCGAGTGCTCGGAGTTCGGCAGCGTCAGCGTCTCGGCGGCGAGGCCCTGAATCGGAACGGGTTCGACGACCGCCAGCGGCTGGGGTAGCGGCGGATCCCGCCGTGGGGGCGTATCCCGGCCGCATGCCGAGGTGGCGAGCGCGGCGAGGACGACGGCCAGCTGGGCCAGGCGGTGGGGGAGCATGACAGCCGTCCGTGCAGAATCCGCGCCGGATCGCCCCGGCGCTCCAGGGCGACTTGCTAAGCTGTCTGGCGGTGGCGGCTCCAGTCGAATATGAGCTCGTGCACGTCGCCGGGCAGGACGTGCAGGTGTCGAACCCGCGCAAGGTCCTCTTTCCGGCGGCCGGGTACACGAAGCTGGACCTCGCGCGCTACTACATCGCCGTCGCCGACGGCGCGCTGCGCGCGGCCGGCGGCCGGCCGAACATGCTGCTGCGCTTTCCCAACGGGATCGATGCCGACTCGTTCTACCAGAAGCGTGCTCCCGAGTCCCGTCCGCCCTGGGTGGAGGTCGTGGAGCTGTCGTTCCCCTCGGGACGCACCGCGCACGAAGTCGTGCCGCGTGACGCGGCCACTCTGGTATGGATGGCCAACCTCGCCTGTCTCGAGCTCCACCCGCACCCGGTGCGCGCCGACGATCTCGATCATCCCGACGAGCTGCGGATCGATCTCGATCCGGTGCCGGGCGTGACCTGGGCCCACGTGCGGGAGGTGGCCGGCGTCGTGCGGGCCACGCTGGCGGATCTGGGCCTGGTGGGATGGCCCAAGACGTCGGGGTCGCGCGGCATCCACATCTACGTCCGGATCGAGCGGCGATGGACCTTTCCTCAGGTCCGCCGCGCCGCGCTCGCGTTCGCGCGTGAGGTCGAGCGGCGCGCGCCGGCTTTGGCCACGAGCAAATGGTGGAAAGAGGAACGCCATGGGGTGTTCCTCGACTACAACCAGAACGCGAAGGACCGGACGATCGCGGCCGCCTACTCGGTCCGCCCCAAGCCCGACGCGCGGGTGTCGGCGCCGCTGGCCTGGGACGAAGTCGAGGCCTGTGAGCCCGGCGACTTCACGCTGACGACGATGCCCGGGCGCTTTGCCGAGATCGGCGATCGCCATCGCGACATCGATCGGCACCCGGCGAGCCTCGAGGCGTTGCTCGAGCTGTCGGCGCGGCAGGAGAAGGAGGGGCAGGGCGACGCGCCCTGGCCGCCGCATTACCGCAAGCAGCCCGGCGAGGCGCCGCGGGTAGCGCCGTCGAAACGGCGCGTGCCGAAGCACCCGCTGATCGAGATCGGCCGCGCCAGGGAGAAAGCCGACGCGCTCGCGGGGGTTGAACGCTGGAAAGCGCGGCATCCCGAGGCGGCCGCGCATCTCGAGCCGGCCGACGTGCTCGTGGACGCCATGCGCGGGCGCTTCCGCACCTGGACGCGGATTCGCATCAACCTGCAGCACGTGCCGGCGGGCATGCGGCCGGCGGCGGAGGCGCTCGACCCGGACGAGGACGTGAACGATTGGCCGAAAGGAGAGTGGCCGCCCGGCGCGGCGGCTAACCCGCGCCGAAAACCTTCGCGAGCTCGTACGGAGTCGTGACCTCGAGCTGGTCGTAACGGCAGTCGCGCGGCTGGCGATCGGGCCGCCACCTCCCGAACACCGCGGCGTGGCGGAAGCGGTCGCCCTGCATGTGGTCGTACTTCACCTCGCAGACGCGCTCGACGCGAAGCGGTTCCCACGACAGGTCCTTGCCGGCGCTCCACCGGCTCTGTCCGCCGGGCATGCGGGTGGTTCCGCCCTCCATGGCTTCCGCCCACTCGCGCCAGGGGTGGTCGTCGAGCGCGTGCTCGCGCAGCGGGGCGAGCTCCTGTGCCAGCGCCCGCCGCGTCGCCATCGTGAAGGCAGAGGTGACGCCGACATGGTGCAGGCGTCCATGGTCGTCGTAGAGCCCGAGCAGCAGCGAGCCCACGAGCTCGCCGGGTCCGGCCTTGTGCCACCGGAACCCGGCCACCACGCAGTCGGCGGTCCGCGCGTGCTTGATCTTGAGCATCGCCCGCTTGCCAGGCTGATAGACGCCGTCGAGCGGCTTGGCCATCACGCCGTCGAGGCCGGCGCCCTCGAACCGGTCGAGCCACTCGGCCGCCACCGTGCGGTCGCGGGTCATCGGCGTCAGGTGAATCGGCGCCAGCGCCCCGCCGGCAAGATCCTCCAGGCGCGCGCGCCGCTCCTCTTGCGGCGCCTCGCGCAGGTCGGCGCCGCCGGCGGCGAGCACGTCGAACGCGACGAACGATGCGGGGATCTCGCGCGCGAGCTTTGCCACCCGTGACGCCGCCGGGTGCAGCCGCATCTGCAGCGCGTCGAAGTCGAGCCCGTCCGGCGTGGCGATGACGATCTCGCCGTCCACCACGCAGCCGTCGGGGAGGCCGTCGAGCAGTGCCTCGTGTAATTCGGGAAAGTAGCGATCGAGCGGCCGGAGGTCGCGGCTCTGGATGAACAGTTCGCCGCCGCCGCGGAACACGATGGCGCGGAAGCCATCCCACTTGGGCTCGAAGAGGAAGCCGCCCTCCGGCGGCAGCTCATCGGTGAGCTTGGCCAGCATGGGCTCGACGGGCGGCGCGATCGGGAACGGCGAGTCGGACATTCCGTGGCTGCGGGCCTTCAGACCCGCCTCAGGGAGGTTCTTTGTACTACGATCAAGGGCGGTGGTGAACGACGCGAAGCTCCGTCTCGGCGTCTCAGCGTGCCTCCTCGGCAACGAAGTGCGCTACGACGGCGGGCACAAACGCAACCCGTTTCTGACCGACCTGCTCGGACCGTTCGTCGAGTGGGTGCCGATCTGTCCCGAGGTGGAGGCTGGATTCGGGACGCCGCGCGAGGCGATGCATCTCGTCCAGGACGGAGGCGAGGTGCGCCTCCTCACGGTGCGCACGCGGCGCGACGTGACCAGTGAGCTCGAACGGGCGGTCGCTGCCCGGCTGCGCACGATGGCCGGCCTCGATCTCGACGGCTACGTGCTGAAAAAGGACTCGCCGTCGTGCGGCCTCTTCCGCGTCAAGTTGTACGGTGCGTCGGGTGCGGGCAAACGGTCGGGGCGCGGGCTGTTCGCCGCCGGCCTCGCCGACGCCCAGCCGCTGCTGCCGCTCGAAGAAGAGGGACGGCTCGGCGATCCGCGCCTGCGCGAGAACTTCATCGAGCGCGTCTTCGCCTATCGCCGGCTGCGCGAGCTCGCGGCCGGTGCGATCCGCGCCGGCGCGCTGATGCGGTTTCATGCCCGCCACAAGCTGCTGCTGCTCGCCCATTCGCCGGCGGCCTACGCGCGTCTCGGCCGATTGGCGGCGTCGGCCCGTGGCCGCGTGGCCCGTGCGCTCGTCGATGAATACGGCGACGGCTTCATGCAGGCGCTGGCCACACCGGCAACCCGCGGCCGCCACGTCAACGTGCTGCAGCACATGGCCGGCTACTTCGACGCCGTGGACGCCGCGTCACGGCGCGAGCTGGCCGCGAGCATCGCCGACTACGGGCGCGGCCTCGTGCCGCTCGTGGTCCCGTTGACGCTCGTGGCCCATCACGCCCGCCGTCACGAGGTGCAGTACCTGCTCGATCAGATCTACCTGCAGCCTCATCCCAAAGAGCTGATGCTCCGCAATCACGTGTGACGCGCCGGACGCAGGCGGGGCCAAAGCCCCGCTACGAGAGCAGCGGTCCTTCGCAGAGGCGGGCCTTCAGACCCGCCTGGCTACCGAAGTAAAGCCACGTACAAGCCGGAGGCGACGAGGAGAGTGCCGCTGACGCGCCCGCCCTGCACGGCGTGAGGCATGAGCTTCTCGATCAGCAGGAAGGTGGTGAGGCCGACGATCACCGCGAGGTTCATCACGCCGCCGGCAAAGAGCAGCAGCATCAGCGCCCAGCAGCAGCCCAGGCAATACCAGCCGTGCACGAGCCCGAGCCGGAATGCGCCGGCGCGACCCGCGCGCCAGTGGGCGACCAGGAACGCGGCAGGCGACTGACAGGCGCTCAGGCACGCGTGCTTGAGCGGCGTGAGCTGGTAGAGCCCGGCCACGACCAGCAGCGCGCCGGCCACCAGGGGCGCGCGCACTTCCATCATCGGCGACAGCACTCCGGCCGCGGTCAAGCCCCACTGGCCGATCGTCGCGGCGGCGCTGAACGCGGACCACACCACCAGATAGCCGGCCGCGAACAGGTGGACACGCAGCGGCGCGCCGCGGGCGTCGTCACGGCGCGCCACCATGCCGTAGACCAGCAGGGTCGGCGCTGCGGACGGCAGCATCATCCCGGCCATCATCGCGGCCCACATCGCGAACAGCAGTGCCAGGTGCCGGATGTCCC
>DATMDI010000035.1:0-2008 GCA_035557875.1 Vicinamibacterales bacterium | reverse complement strand
GGATGAGACTTTCGATGACTCCGTTCGCGTCCATGCGTCGGCTATATCCGGGAACGCGCGATCTTCTGCTGCAGTTTCACGATCCCGTAGATCAGCGACTCGGGTCGCGGCGGGCATCCGGGCACGAACACGTCCACGGGGACCACCTGGTCCACGCCCTGGACGATGGCGTAGTTGTCGAAGATGCCGCCGACCGACGCGCACGCACCCATCGAGATCACATACTTCGGCTCCGGCATCTGGTCGTAGACGCGGCGCATCGCCGGCGCCATCTTCCGCGACAGGCGGCCGGCGACAATCATCAGGTCCGACTGGCGCGGCGAGCCCCGGAAGACCTCGGCGCCGAAGCGCGCGACGTCGTAGCGGCTGGCCACCATCGCCATCATCTCGATGGCGCAGCAGGCGAGGCCGAACTGTGCCGGCCAGATCGCCGACTGGCGGGCCCAGTTGACGATCTTCTCGACCGTGCTGGTGAGAATCGGAAGCTCGTGATCCAGTCCGTGGGTGTGGTCTGCCTGTGCCATGGCCGCTGCCGTCGCGCCTTTCCGCCGCTTTCCTCTGCCGCTTCCTATGCCGCTTCTTGACGGGCGCCGGCCGGCTGCGCGCCGGCGGGACGAGTGCGCGCCACCGGGCCCCAATCGAGGACCCCCTTGCGCCAGACGTAGACGAAGCCGACGAGCAGAATCAGGAAGAACGTGACGATCTGCCAGTAGCCGGCCCAGCCCAGGTCGCGCAGGGCCATGGCCCACGGATAGAGAAAGGCCACCTCGATGTCGAACAGCAGGAAAATCATCGCCACCAGGTAGAACTTCACCGAGTGGCGTTCGCGTGCGTTTCCTACCGCGGGCATGCCGCACTCGTAGGGCGCCAGCTTCTCGGGAGTGGGGTTCTTGGGGCCGAGGAGCAGCGACAACCCGATCATCGTGGCGGCGAATCCAACGCCGAGCACCGCCATGATCACGACTCCGAGCCAACCGTCCAAGATCATTGTTGTGAAAACTTTCCCAAACCTGCTCATGCTATAGAACGGCCTCTCAAAGGTCAATGCGCGCACCCGCCCGGAGGGCGGGCAATTGAGTGCTGTCAGGCGAGGCGAAGCGCAGCGGAGGCTCGCCGTTATGATCAGTGCATGACGCGCGCGGCGGCGCCGCTTTCGCTCTTTCATCCTGCGGTCCGCGACTGGTTTTCCAGCGTCTTCGAGGCCCCGACCCGGCCGCAACGCCTCGGCTGGCCGGCGATTGCGCGCGGTGAGTCCACGCTCATCCTGGCGCCCACTGGCAGCGGCAAGACGCTCACCGCGTTCCTGTGGTGTCTCAACCGTTTGCTCTTTGAGCCGGTCCCCGATGCCGGCCACCGCTGCCGCGTGCTCTACGTGTCGCCGCTCAAGGCGCTGGCCGTGGACGTCGAGCGCAACCTCCGGGCGCCGCTCGCGGGCATCGCCAACGTGGCGACGGCGGCCGGTGTGACATTTACGTCACCAGGGATCGGTATCCGGACCGGCGACACTCCGGCCAACGAGCGTGCACGCTTCCTGCGGGCACCCGCCGACATCCTGATCACGACGCCGGAATCGCTGTTCCTGCTGCTCACCTCGCGGGCGCGGGAGCGCCTGGCCGCCGTGGACACCGTGATCATCGACGAGATTCACGCGCTCGTTCCGGGCAAGCGCGGCGCGCACCTGGCGTTGTCGCTCGAACGGCTCGAGGCGCTGCGCGCGTCCAGCGGCGGCGATCGTCCGCCACTGCAGCGGATCGGCCTCTCGGCCACGCAGCGGCCGCTCGACGAGGTGGCGCGCTATCTCGGCGGCGCGATCGATCCCCCTCAGTCGTGGGGGCCGCCCTCAGGGGGCCCAGGGCCTCAGTCGTGGGGGCCGCCTTCAGCCGGCCGAGGGTCACAGTCGTGGGGGCCGCCTTCAGGCGGCCCAGGGCCGGCTCGAACCGGCCCCCACGCCGACGTACACGACGAGTTCAGCGAGGCGCAGGCGGCGCGGGAGTTTCGTCCCGTCACC
>DATMDI010000034.1:0-8320 GCA_035557875.1 Vicinamibacterales bacterium | reverse complement strand
CGCTTCGACTCGTGACGGAGGCCGGCGCCGCCAATGTCTTCACCATGACCATCCAGCAGCTGCAGGGCAACGCGCTCTATCACTTCGGGAACCGGAACACGAAGCTGCGCCCCTTCGTCTTCGGCGGCCTGGGCGCGACGTTCTTCAGCGCGACCGAGCTCGAGTCCGAGACCAAGTTCTCGTACGGGCTTGGCGGCGGCGTGAAGTATTTTCCCTCGCGAGCGATTGGTGCCCGCGCCAGCTTCCGCTACACACCGACGATGCTGAACGACGATGAGACCGTCGCCTTCTGCGACCCGTTCGGTTTCTGTCAGGGCTCGCTGCAGCAGATCGAGTTCGCCGTGGGGGCCGTGGTTCGATTCTGAATCTCGATCTGGTTAGACTACGCTCCTTCGGACCGCTGCCTGGAGGAGACGCTCGATGGCTCGTACGCCGCTGCTCGACACGTTTGCAAAGCTGTTTCGTGAGTATCGCGGCGCACGCGATGCCGGCCTGCCGCTTGCCGGACTGCGCGAGCAGCGTGCCGCCCGCGTCGCCACCGGAGGGATCTCCCGCCGCGAGGTACTTGCCGGAGGCGCGGCTGCCGCGATAGCCCTCGGTTTCCCGCGGCGCCTGAGCGCATCTGGAGACCCCGCGGTGGCGATCGTCGGCGGCGGCATCGCCGGGCTCACCTGCGCGCTCGAGCTCGCCGACCGCCACATTCCGTCCACCGTGTACGAGGCGTCAGGACGCATCGGCGGGCGGATGTTCAGCAACACGAGCTACTTTGCCGGCGGCCAGGTGGCCGAATGGGGCGGCGAGCTGATCGACACCAGCCACACGACCGTCCGGAAACTGGCGAAGCGCTTCGGCCTGCCGCTCGACGATCTGCTCGCGGCGCAGCGGCCGGGGTCGGAAGACACCTACCACTTCTTCGGCAGCTACTACTCGGTCGCGCAAGCCGAGATCGATTTCGCGCCGGTGTTCGAGGCGGTCGTCGCCGACGAAGCGTCGGCCCCATTTCCGACCACCTTCGACAGCTTCACGCCGGCCGGCGCGGCGCTCGATGCGATGAGCGTCTACGACTGGATCGAAACCCGCGTGCCGGGCGGGCACGGCTCGCCGCTCGGGCGGCTGCTCGATACCGCCTACGCCATCGAGTACGGCGCGGACACGCGGGAGCAGGCGGCGCTCAACCTGATCTACCTGCTGGCGTTCCAGCCGAATCCGCCGCGGCTGTCCGTGTTCGGGGAGTCGGACGAGCGCTTCCACATCCGCGGCGGGAACCAGCAGCTTCCCGAAGCCATCGCCGATCATCTCGGAATCGGCGAGGCCGTCGTCACCGGGCACCGGCTGATCAAGGTGAAGGAGACCGCCGCGCGGCGCTATCGCCTCACCTTCGAGCGCGGCCGGTCGACGCGGGAGATGGTCGCGGACTACGTCGTGCTCGCGCTCCCCTTCGCCGTCCTGCGCCATGTCGATCTCTCCGAAGCCGGATTCGACGCGCGCAAGCGCAGGGCGATCCGCCAGCAGGGGCGCGGCAACAACGGCAAGATCCAGCTGCAGTTCACCCAACGGCACTGGACGCAGCCCGGCCCGTGGCCCGGCGTGTCCAGTGGATCGAGCTATGCCGACACGGGCTACCAGGCGTCGTGGGAGGCCACGCGTGCGCAGCAGGGCCGCGCCGGCATTCTCGTCGGCTACTCGGCGGACAGCGTCACCGACGCGTTCGCCAGCGCCACCGCGTTTGCGACCGCCGCCACACCCAGCGTCCGCGCAGACGCCATCACCACGCTCGGACAGCTCGAGGCCGTCTTCCCCGGATTGACTCCAAAGTGGAACGGCAAGGCGATCCTGTCACTCCCGAAGAAGAGCCCCTTCTTCGAGGCCTCCTATTCCTTCTACCGCGTCGGCCAGTACACGGACTTCGCCGGTTATGAGGCCGTGCGTCAGGGCGGCGTGCTGTTTTGCGGTGAGCACACCTCGATCGACTTTCAGGGGTTCATGGAGGGCGGCGCCGCGGAGGGAAAGCGCGCGGCGAAAGAGCTCCGGCGGCTCATCCCCGGCGACTGATGTGGGGGCCGCCTTCCGCCTTCGCCAAGGCTATGGCGGACCACCGTAGCTTTAGCGGAGGTGGTCAGGCGGCCCAGGGCCGGCTAAAGCCGGCCTCAGCGGCGGCCAGCGCATCCGCCGGGTTGGTCATGCCACAGATCTTGATCCACACGATCCGGGCGATTGTGAACTACTTGACCTCTTGCCAGGACGCGTCGGGATTGTACGCGGTCATCTTGCGAGCGGCCGCGTCGGTGTCAGGGCCCAGGTCTTTCTGGCGCACGCTGCCATCCTGGTTCACGACGAACGTCATGACGCCGGTCACGTCGTACTGGGCGGGCCAGGCGACGAGTGCGAACCCTCCCGTCATGTCGCCCTTGACGACGTAGTTCCGGGCTCCGCCCGATGCGGCTTTGCCCTGGGCAGTCAGGATCTTGAAGTGGTAGCCGTGGAACGCCGACCGCTGCGAGTTGCTGGCGCCCGCCGGGCGCCCTTCCGCCGCGGCTTCTGCCACCAGGTCGCCCAGCGGACTGCGTTTCTGACCTCGCCCGGTCGGCCAGTACAGCCCGTTCTCCTTACCGGGATCGCTGCGGAACTTCCCCGCGTACACCCCAGCCTGCTTGCCGTCGTGCGCCTGCGCGGCGTAGCGCTGCTGCGCGCCCACATACGCGCGGGTCGTGGCGATGGCCGAGAGCTCGTTGCGCCCGATCCGCCGCGCCAGCACTTCTTCTCTTCCCGCCGCGGTGTCGAACTGCCATCCCTGAGCGCTCTTCACCAGCGGCACGGGAAACGGCCACTCCTCGTAGCCGACGACCAGCGTCTTTCGATCGGGTGCCGCGTCATCGAGACGCCACTGTTCGCGCGCGGCGACGGCGAAGACCTGCAGGTTCTGACGCGCGGCCACGGGGTCTGAGGCGGCGATCAGCTCTTTGCCATCGGTGCCGAACAGCGCCAGCAAGGCGTTGAGATCCCCTTTCTTGACGATATCGAGAAGCGCCTTGACCGCCTCTTCGGGCGCCGCGAACGTGCGTGTCGCACCCGCCTGCGCGCTGGCCCCGGTCGAGACGAGGGCAAACAGCGAACACGAGAACACCAGAGCGACGAGGCCGCGGGCTATCATCGCCGGCGCCCTCCGCCGCCGCCGCCACCGCCACCGCTGCGTGACCGCGAGCTGCTGCGGCTGGTCTGACCACGATTGCTGGTCGCCCGTTGCGACTGTCCGCTCGAGTAGCCCGAGAATGCATCGGAGCTGCCGCTCCGTTGCTGGGTCGTCTGAGGCCGCGTGGTACCGTCACCGTAGCCGCGCGCCTCCGGACTTCCCGTGCGGCTCGGCTGTGTCTGCGTCGTTGCCCGTGGCGTGGCGCTCGGCGTCGTTGCGCCCTGCGCCTGCGTCGTGCGCTGCGTCCCTTGCGCCTGAGTCCTTTGCCCCTGAGACTCGGGCCGGTTCTCCTGGCGGTTCCCCTGACGCTCGGTGCGCTGTTCCTGGGTATTTTCGACGCGATCGCTCCGCTGGTCCCCTCGGTCTTCCAGGCGATCGCTGCGGTCCTCGACGATATCCTCCCGGTGATCCATCCAGTCTTCCCGGGCGTCTTCACGATGGTCGTAGTAGTCGTCCCAGGCGTCGTTGTACATGTACGCGCCACGGTACATGCAGCAGGGGCCGTAGTAGTAGTTGTTGTCCATCGCCGCGCCGATGGCGATGCCGGCGGTGAAGCCGATCAGGCCGGCGGCAATGGCTTCTTCAGCATCGTCGTCGTCTTCCTGAATCACGACCGTGGTCGGCGCCTGCGTGTACACGACCTGAGTGTTGTATTGCGGGACGTAGACAATCTGCGGATTGGTGGGCTCGATGACGATGACCTCTTCGCCGGATGAGGTCTTCTTGGTTTCGACCTCCTGCTGCGGCGTACTCTTCAGCGACCCCACGCTCTTGGCCTGCGCCCGCAGTTTCTGAATGCTGGCGAAGACGGCCGTGCGATCGGCGGTGAACGACTGCCCCAGGACCGTCGTCCAGGCGATCTGCTCCGCCATCCTCGTCACGACTTGCGGAAAGACGACCAGGGCCACGAAGCTCGCATCGAACCCGGCTTTCACGGCGGCGTCCTGCAGCTGGGTACCTTTCAGTGTCTGATTGCTCTTCAGCCACTTGTCGAGCTCGGTGATCTTGGCGGGCTCGGTCGCGCTGATCAGCATCTGCGCCAGCAACTGGTCCGGATACAACGCGACCGGCGCGAGCAGCTGATCGAGCGTCCCGGTCGGCAGAGGAGCGCTCTGTGCACGCGCCGCGGCCTGGTCCCTGGGCGCACCGCAGGCGATGAACAGAATCACGGTCGCGGCGATGATGCGCGTCGACATGACAACGACTCCGCGGTGATGAGTGCCCATTTGGAGCGCGGCTGCGGCTCCTACTTCTTCTTCGGCGCGAACGCTTCCTTGACCTGCTTCTCGATGCTCTTGTAGTTCTTCGAGACGAACTTCTCTTCGTCCGCGGTCAGGATTCGAAACGGCACCCGCACGAGGCTCTTCTCGAACTTCACGTTGAGCCAGTGCTGGCCGTAGGCGATGCCCCCCGGAATTTTGAAATAGAGGCGGCCGACACACGCGCGGTCATTACTCAGATCCACGTCGTCGTAGGGAAGCGCGCGAGAGGCCAGGTCGGGAAAGAACAAGAGGCCGCAGGCCTTGCTGGCGCGGGTGGGAAAGTAGTTGATCGAATCGCGCTGCACCTTCGCCCGCTGCTGAATCGCCTGGGTGTTGCCCGCCCGGTGCTCCATGATCGTCGGCAGGGGGATCGTCTTGCCGTCAGGCGTCTCGAGCGATATGGCGCTGCGGTTCATCCGTTGGTCCGGAATGTCGTCGAGGATGGTCATGCCGACTTCGAGGAGCATCCATTCCTCGCCGATCGAGCGGTTGGAGGCCTGGTAGCCGAGAATGACGTAGCCCTCCCGGTTGTAGGAGGCGCGCACGAACTTGCCCTCCATCGTGATGATCTGCGGTACCCCGGGCTGGGGTATCTGGACGGGGAGCTGCTGGGCATCGCCCCTCGTCTGGAGCGGCCATAGGGACATCAGGCCGATGAACACCACTGATACCGCACGTCCGCAGCTCATACCGGCTCCTTGTCTGGACATTGTGGACAACTAAGAGGGTAGCACCATGACGCGGCACGGTCCCGGACGAGCTGAGACGCAAGGGGAAGGCCAGCCAAATCGTGGGACTCGGCTCCAGAATCGCCTTTCCGTCCTGGTTCGGCCCCCAGATGCCCTTGGGCGCACGCCAACCGGTCGTGATCGAGCCCACGAAATGTGGTCAGCGGTAATCGTGTCCTGGAGCCAAGGCACGTGCTTGGGGACGGCACGGTGAATGCAAACGGCGTCTGGTCCCACGGAAGGATCCGCGACCGGTTGGGCGAGCTGCTCGGATCGCTGCGGTCACCCCCGTTCTCCGTATTGGAAAGCCCTGGTATGAATCACGTTCCCCTCCTCCATTCCGCCGCCACCGCGTCGGTGTTTCATCCTTCCGATTTCTCGGAGGCGAGCGAGATCGCCTTCGCGCACGCCTTGAAGATCGCCCTCATGTCGAGGGCGACGCTGCACATGCTGCACGTGTCGGGCGAGTCGGACCTGCCCTGGGACGATTTCCCGGGTGTTCGCGACACCCTTCAACGATGGGGGCTCATTCCCGCCGACAGTCCACGAAGCGCCGTGACGAGCCTCGGCATCGAGGTGCGCAAAGTGGTCCGGCGCAGCGGCAACGCGGTCAAGGCCAGCCTCAGCTTCCTGGCCAGGCACCCGGCGGACGTCGTGGTGCTCGCGGTGCATCAGCGCGAGGGGCGCGCGCGCTGGTTCCAGAAGTCCGTGGCCGAGCCGATCGCGCGTGGATCCGGCCAGATCACGCTGTTCGTGCCGCACGGGGTCCAGGGGTTCGTGTCGCGCGCGACCGGCGCCGTGTCGCTGCGCAACATCCTCGTCCCGGTGACTCACAAGCCGAGCCCGCAGCCAGCCATCGACGCCGCGGCGCGTTTCGTCCGCAATCTCCAGCTCGCAACGGGAACCATCACGGTTCTTCACGTCGGAGAGGGCGGCGGCCCCCCGCCCGTGCAGTGTCCCAGCGTGCCGGGCTGGACCTGGAACCGCATGAACACGACCGGCGATCCGGTCGAGCGCATCCTGCAGGTGGCGAGCGAGATCGAGGCCGACCTGATTGTGATGTCCACCGACGGGCCGGACGGCTTTCTCGACGGCTTGCGGGGCACGACCTCGGCGCGCGTGCTCAACAGGGCCCACTGCCCCGTCGCGAGCCTGCCCGTGGGCGCTCGACTCGCGAGTTGACGCCTGCCGTTCGCCGGTTCCTTCAGCCGCGTGGATCACCCGAGCGGTTCAGGACCTTCGGCAGCAGGCTCACCAGAAGCGCGATCACGATGCCGAGGGCGGTCTCGGTGAAGCGATAGAGCTGGAAGCCGCGCAGCGCCGCCGCCCGCGTCAGTGCCGGTCGAGGGACCGTCCCCGCCATCAGCGTGCGGCCAGACGCCGCGGGCTACCGGTAGACCGGCCCGCCGCCGACGATCACGCCTGGACCGGATGATCCGCCGCCGGAGCCGCCGCCCCAACGCGCGCCGGACGTGGGTACGCCCATGCCGATGCCGCCTTCGTCGCACGCGGCGGTGAGCATCGAAGCGAAGGCGACCAGGATGCACACCAGCCAGCGTCTTAGAGGGGTCATGGAGTGGCTCCGGGTTCGAAGGGATAGCGTTGGAGAGCAAGGGGGGCGCCGCTCGGGTCGAGCACGATCGCCAGCGAACTGTTGCGCACCCGCGGCTGGGGCGCCACGACGACCGTGCCGCCGAGCTCCTTGACCCGCGCCGCAGCCGCCGCCGGATCGGCCACGCGCACGTAGGGCAGCCACGCCGCCGTATCGCGGGTCCACGGGCTCAGGAACAGGCCGGCGCGGGGACGATCGCTGCTCAGCAGGTAGTACACGAACGTGTCCCGGGTCTCGTGGACCTCGTTTCGGAAGCCGATCGCCGAGCCGTAGAAACTGAGCGCGCCCGCCGGGTCGCGCGCGACGTAATCCATCCACAGCCAGCGATTCAGAGCGGGGACGCGCGTGTCCTCGACCTGCGGGCCGCGGCTCGCCAGTCCGAGCGGCGCACCCTGAGGGTCGGACACCACCGCGACGCGCAGATCCTTTCGCGCGTTCACCGGATCGCGGATCACACGGCCGCCGGCGTCGCGGAACGCGGCGGCCGACCGATCGACGTCGGACACGGTGACATAGGCAAGCCACTGCGCCGTCGGCGCGTCGGCGCCGGTGCGCTGCAGCGGCACGATGCCGCCGATCGGCTGTCCTTCGTGGCGGATGATGGTGTAGCCGGGGTCGATGCCCTTGCCGTCCTCGAACGTCCAGTTGAACATCGCCTTGTAGAACGCGCGGCTCCCGGCCGGATCCGGCGTGACCAGGTCGTGCCAGACGAACGCGCCGGTGACGACGGCAGGCGCCGCTCCGGCGGCGCCTGGACGGGCAGCGCCGAGCGCGCCGGCAGCGGCGACCGCCAGCGCGGCGAGCACCGCGTATCGGCGCACCCGCCTGGGGACACGACCACCGGTAACGATAGGCTGCATAAGGAACCCTCAGTCAGGTCTTGAGGCAAATATAACCCGTTCCGCCCGCCGCGGGCGTGCTCACCCAGGCGGAGCCACGACGTTGCCAGACATCAGCGCGACCATCACCGCACCCCACATCGGCAGGAGCACGTGCGCGATCGCGACCGAGCCCGAGTAGCCCAGCACGGCGATTGGACTGCCCGACTTCTCCTGCACCGCCGCGAGCCCGGGCGTGAACGTCTGGGCGCCGGCGAGGCCGCCAAGCAGCAGGAGCGGATTCACCTTGAGGACGTAGTACCCGAAATAGAGACCGGCAATCAGCGGCACCAGCGTCACGACGATCCCGCCGAAGAACAGCCCGACCCCGGCCTCTCGGATCGCCGGCATGAAATGTGGGCCTGCGCCGATGCCGATCATCGCGACGAAGCCGGAGAGGCCGATCGACTGCATGAAGCTGATCGCGGCGTCAGGAATGCGGCCGAAGAGCGGCCGGCGCCCGCGGATGTAGCCGACGAGGATCCCCGCCAGGAGCACGCCGACGCTCGAGCCGAGCGAGAGCTTGAAGCCACCGAGGTCCACGGCCGCGAGGATGCCGACGAGCGCCCCCACGACGATCCCGAGCCCCATCACGCGGAAGTCGGTGACGTCGGTCGGGCTGACGACCGCGCCGATGCGCCTGGCGACCT
>DATMDI010000033.1:0-3091 GCA_035557875.1 Vicinamibacterales bacterium | reverse complement strand
TGCATCACCACTTCGAGCTGATTGGCTGGAGCGAGCCGAAGGTGATCACGCGGTTCCTGATCATGGCGGTGCTCTTCGCCCTGTTCAGTCTCACCACCTTGAAGCTCCGGTGACGCCATGGCAGCCGACAGGTTCTCGGTGGAGGGACGCGAGGTGGTGGTGGTGGGCGCGGCGCGCAGCGGGCTCGCGGCGGCGGACCTGCTGCGAAAGCGGGGCGCGCGCGTGACCCTCAGCGAGTCGCGCACGTCGTTCGACGGGTCGGCGGCCCTCGCGGCGGCGGGGGTGCGGATCGAGACCGGCGGCCACCAGGCGGCGACGCTGGCGGCGGCCGATCTGGTGGTGGTGAGCCCGGGTGTGCCGGTGGAGCAGCCGGAGTTCGAGGCGGCGCGCGCTCGCGGCGTCGAGATCATCGGCGAGCTCGAGATGGCCTCGCGGTGGCTCGAGGGCAGAGTGATCGCCGTCACCGGCACCAAGGGCAAGTCCACCACGTCGACGCTCATCGGCAGGATGTTGAGCGCCGCCGGGCACCATGTGCTGGTCGGCGGCAACATCGGCGTGCCGCTCAGCGCCCAGGTCGAGGCATCGACCGAGGCCACCTTGCACGTGGTCGAGGTGAGCAGCTTTCAGCTGGCCACTACGACGACCTTCCGGCCGTGGGTCGCGGTGTGGCTCAACCTGACCGACGACCACCTCGATCGCCACGCGAGCCTGCAGGAATACGGCGACGCCAAGGCCCGCATCTTCGCCAACCAGGTGCCGGCCGATTTCGCCGTGGTCAACGCCGACGATCCGGCGGTGGTGACGTACAGCGCCCGGACGTTCGCGACGCGGGTCTGGTACTCGCTCAGCGGGAACGTGAGCGACGGCTACACGGTGAGCGACGGTTGGATCGGCCGCCGCACGCGGTCGGCGTTCGAACGGCTCGTCCCGGTTACCGCGGTGCAGCTGCCGGGAACGCACATGCTGGGCAACGTGATCGCCGCGACCGCCGCGGCCAGTCTCGGCGGCGCCGCCGCGCCGGCCATGGAGCGGGCTGTCCGCGGCTTCACCGGGCTGGAACACGTGATGGAGCCGGTGGGGGCCATCGGCAAGGTGCGCTTCGTGAACGACTCGAAGGCGACCAACGTCGGCGCCGCCCGTAAATCGATCGAGAGCTACGACTCCGGCGTGGTGGCGATCGTCGGTGGCCGGTACAAGGGCGGCGACCTCGGCGAGCTGAAGGACGCGATGGCCGGCCGCGGGCGCGCGGTGGTGGCGATCGGTGAGGCCGCGCCGCAGGTCGAAGCCGCCATGGCAGCCGCGCTGCCGGTGGTGCGGGCCGGGTCGATGGCCGAGGCGGTTGCGCGCGCCTACGAGGCGGCGGGACAGGAGGGCGTCGTGTTGCTGGCGCCCGCGTGCGCGAGCTTCGACTGGTTCCGCGATTACGCCGAGCGCGGCAACAGCTTCAGAGAGGAGGTGGCGCGGCTGAAGGCGCGCGTGGAGGGATAGAAAGCGCATCTGACCGATGCGGCCGGGAGGCGGGTGTGAAGACCCGCAGCCACATTGACGTGTGAGCCGTGAGCAGTCGTCAGTCGGCTTGGCGCGGGCGGGAGCCTACCGCTGGGAACGCAGACTAACCCCAGTCTGCGAGGTGGGTGGCCTGTCCCACGAGCCGGCTGATGACTGCTGACTGCTCACGCGAGCGGGGGGCCGTCAGACGTCCCGCCAGCGAGGGATCCGGATCCTACTCGATCCGCTGGCCATGTTTCGGTCGGAGCGCGGCGGCACTTTAGGGGCGCCGCGACGGTAGGGCGGCCCTTCAGGGGCCGCCGTCAGGCAGGTAGGGCGGGCAGGCAGGTGGGCAGGTAGAAAATGGCGAGAAAACTCAAGTCGGACAAGGTGCTGTTCACCGCCACGGTGCTCCTCGTGTGCGTGAGCATCGTCATGGTCTACAGCGCCTCGGCGCTGGTCGCCCTGCAGAAGTTCGACCAGCCCAACCTGTTCCTCACCAAGCAGGCGCTCTGGACGGTGCTCGGCCTGGCGGTACTCGCGATTGCGATGCGGATTGACTACCGCACCTACCGCAACGACGCCTTCATCTGGTGCGCCGTCGCGCTGGTGACGCTGATGCTCATCGGCGTGATGTTCAGTGCGCCGGTCAATGGGACGCGGCGCTGGTTCGGCATAGGCGGCCTGGGCATCCAGCCGTCGGAGCTGGCGAAGCTCGTCGCCGTGATGTTCACCGCGCTCATCCTCGAGCGCCGGATGCACCGCATCGACGATCTGCGCTACTCGATGCTGCCCCTCGTCATCGTGGTCGGCGGCCTGGCCGGCCTCATCCTGCTGCAGCCCGACTTCGGCACCGCGATGACGCTGGTGCTGATCGTCGGCGCGATGGTGTTCGCCGCGGGCTTGAACTACCGCTATCTGGTCGGCGCGGCTCTGGCGGCCGCCCCCGTCATCTATCTCCTCCTCATGACCTCCGATTACCGCCGCCGGCGGCTGTTCGCGTTCTGGGATCCGTGGGCCGACCCGCAGGGCGACGGTTTCCAGATCATCCAGTCGCTGCTGGCCGTCGGATCGGGAGGCGTGTTCGGGCGCGGCCTGATGTCGGGAGTCCAGAAGCTGTACTACCTGCCCGAGCCGCACACCGACTTCATCTACGCGGTGATCGGCGAGGAGCTGGGCCTGATCGGCTCCACCTGCATCCTGCTGTGCTTCTGCGTCGTCGCCTGGCGCGGCCTGCGGATCGCGTCGCACGCCCAGGACGCCTTCGGCGCCTTCGTCGCCCTCGGCATCACCACGATGATCGGCGTACAGGCGCTGGTGAACATGAGCGTCGTGCTGGGGATGATGCCGACCAAGGGCATCCCGCTGCCGCTCGTGAGCGCGGGCGGCTCGTCGCTGCTGATCAACCTGCTCGGCATGGGGATCTTGTTGAACATCTCGCAGCACGAGGCGCGGGAATGAGCGAGGTGGAGCCTGCACGCCTGCCGACCCGAGGCGGAGCCCCACGCCCGCCCGGAGGGCGGGCAATTGGATACTGCGCAACCGAGGCGGAGCCTGCGTGCCTGCCGACCCGAGGCGGAGCCTCGGTTGAGTGAGCGTGTCG
>DATMDI010000032.1:0-12704 GCA_035557875.1 Vicinamibacterales bacterium | reverse complement strand
GTTGCCACTGGCGGCGCTCGGCTTGCTCTATCTGCGGTGGCGGCAGGCGTCTCCGGAAGTCAGCCGCGTCGAAGCTGTCACCGTCGTGTCGCTCGTGGCGCTCACCGTGGCGCTGAACGTGGCGATGCTCCGCATGCCGCTCGACGCGCGACTGCCCGACGTAGCGGTGTCAGCCGGTCTGCTGTTCGCATGGATGCTGCCGGTCGCATGGCGGCTGCGCCCGCGGCTGCTCCTGCGGCCAGCGGCGGTCGCCGCGGGAGCCGTTGCCCTGCGGCTCGTGTATCAGGTCGGGGATCCGCTCACCCATCTGGAACGAACGGAACTGCTCGAGCGCCCGGGGCGGCCGCTCTCCCTCATCAACCGGCACGCCGACGAACTGAACGCGCGGTTCGATCCGCATATGTTCTCGAGCTGGGTGATGGAGGAACTGCTGCCGTTCTTCAAGTACGTCGAGCGCTGCACGAGCCCGGCCCAACGGCTGTTCGTGGCCGGCGACCTCCCCGAGATCTACGTACTGGCGCGGCGTCCCTTTGCGGGAGGGCAGCCGGCCCTCCGCGCTGGGCTCTTCTCCACAGTCGATGACCAGAAGCGCCTCGTGGCGAAGATGCGCGGGCAGGACGTGCCGCTGGCAATCGTCGATCCCGACGGCAACGCGCTTTCGTTTCACACCGTCATGCAGGAACTGGAGACGCGCTTCGACAGAGTGGGCGACGTGCCGATGCGGCGCGAAGGGCGGTCGAGGCTTCAGGTGCTGGTCAACCGGGCCGCGGCGCCGGCCGGAATCGATGCCGCAACCGGCTGGCCGTGCTTCCGGTGATCGCGCCGTACGAGAACGGCGGCCCGCACGGACGAGAGGCGTGGAGCCTTCTGGAGACGAAACCCGTCAGCGCAAGGCGAAACAGCGGTCGAGACCGGCAGCGAGCAGCCGGTAGTGCGCGGTCGCGTCGGCGAACTGCCGGGCCAGGCGGGCCGTCTCGGTGGCGCCGATCCCCGGATGGCGATCCGGATGGTAACGGTGCGCCAGCCGCCGGAACGCTTTACGCAGTCTCTCGGGACAGACCGAGTCGTCGAGGTCGGCGCCGAGCGCATTGAGCGCGGCGAGCGCCCGCGCTTCGAGCGTCGTCAGCCGGAACTTCGGCGCAGGGCGCGCGGACGGCTCTGCATGATCGACCGGCCGGGGCCTGCGAACCTGCGACTCCTCCGCCGCGGCGATCGCGCTGAACGCCTGCGACGGTGCGTTGACGGAGGACACCAGACGCGGGCGCTGCGTGGCCGTAGCCGCCGCCTTCGCGGCGAAAGGGAACTCGAACACGAACAGCGGTGGCGTCACGGGGCGATTGCTCCATCCCGCGGTACGCGGAGCCGTCGTCGGGGCCCCGAGCGTGGCGTCGAGCACGTCTGCGAAAGTGGCGCCCGCTTGCACGAGGTCACAATCGGCCGCGTTCCGGGAACGTTGACGCGCCGCGGCGACGCCGGACGGCGCGGCGCGTTTCCGCCGACGGCTGCACGGCGCGGCAAACCCGCCGGGGCCGAAGCCCCGCCCCAGGTGCGGCGGCTTCCGGTCCTGGTTCTAGCGCTTCGACGACTCGAGCTGCTGCGCCGTGACGAAGCGCGGTTCGATGTCCACCGGCACGTCCATCAGGCGGTCGAGCACCGCCTGCACCGGCGGACGGATCACCGCCAGCTTCTCGACCAGCGCCTTGGCGCCCGCATAGTCGCCGGTGGCCTGCAGGGTCATCAGATCGCGCGTCAGATCGGTGACGTTCTGCTTGATCTTCGCGCTGTCCACCGCGAAGCGGCCGTCCGCGCCGACGGTCACCCCGCCGTGATCCAGGAAGTAGTTCATCTGCACGGCGACGCCGCGGCCGTGCGCCTCGTTGATGCCGAAGCGGATCGAGCGGAACATCGAGGCCAGATAGGTCGCGTACATCGTCTCGCCGAGCGCGGCGTCGAGCTTGCCCCGATCGACGAGGAACTGCAACGCGAAGAGACCCGACACGTCGGCCTTGGCTTCCTCGGTGGCGCTGTAGAGCTCCTTGAACTCCTTGCGCACGGTGGTCGCCGCGCCGCCCACGGTGATGTTGTGCGGCCCGAGGCCGTGCATCAGCTCGTGCATCAGGATGTGCGTGAAGAACGCGTCGAAGGCCACTTTCGACTGCGCGCCTGACGCCAGGGCCACCGTCGCGATCGGCTGCAGCACCATCCGGAACTTGGCTTCCTGATTGTTCTTGAGCATGACGCGCTTCGAGCCTTTTTCCGCGATCACGCGCTCGTCGTTGGGCAGGTTGTAGGCCGCGGTCTGCACCCCGCGATTGCCGTCGCCCGACGAGAAGACGGTGTTGATGACGCGGATCGGCGCCAGGGCGCCCAGCTTCGGGTTGCGGAACTTCGGGTCGATCGGCAGGTTGTCTTCGATGCCCTGCAGCTCGGCGCCGAAGCGGGCCAGCTTCCCGGTCTCGGTATCGTCGCGCACGCCGATGAACGACTCGAACGCGGCCTTGTAGTTGAACCACTCGTCCTCGTAGACCTCATACGGGCCGATGGTCGGCTCGATGCTGGCGTCGAGTTCCATCCACGCCACGTCGCTCTCGTAGTAGTCGTTGCTGAGGAGCGCCGCCGCCCGGGTCTCGAGATAGCGCTTGAGCGTCGGCTGCGTGGTGAGCGCCGCGGCCTCGCGGAGCAGCCGCGCCACGGATGCGAGCTCGCTCTGGTACTCGACGCTGTAGGGCACGGCGGCGAGCCGCCCCGCGGCGTCCCTCCGGATGGTCGTGAAGAAGCCGGTGGCGCGCGCCTTCTCCGCCGCGCTCAGACCGTTGATCCACGTCTCCACCTCGGCTTTGTTCGCCCCCGCCGGATAGAAGTTGCCCTGCGGCGGCTTGGGCGGCGCGCCGGCCACGAACGGCTGATTGTGATCGAGCCGCGACCACGGGCCCTTGTTGAGCAGGAAGTAGTGCAGCCGGGCGCGGCCGAGCGGGGTCTCGTCGGCCGCGAGCGCCGCCAGCATCGGCTCGTTGCCCTCCCAGACCTGGCGCAGGTAGAGCGCGTCGAACACCCGCGAGGCTTCGACCATCTTGGCCAGCGCCTGCTGCTCGCTGGCGGGCAGGGCCGACAGGTCGGCGGTGAGGTCCACCGGCGCGAATCGCGCCGTCATCGTCTGGAGATTCTGGAGCATAGGATCAGTGGGCGCCACCGAGGACGCCGGGGGAGTCGCGGCTCGCGAGCAACTCACGGCGAGCACGGCGACAAAACAAAGAAGGAGTGGCTTCATTCTAGTGGCTCCCGGCTCCCGGCTCACGGCTTCCGGCCTGGTCCGGCTTCCGGGATGGTGAGTGCTCTTGCCCGGGAGCCGGGAGCCAAGAGCCGACAAGCGACAGCCGCTAATGCACACCGCCTTGAGCGTGCAGGGCGGTGGGATCAGCCCCGAGGCGGCGAATCGCCGTCTCCCACATCTCGTCGGGCGGTGTATTGAAGATGAGCGACGGATCCACGTCCGCGGTAATCCAGGAGGCCGACGCCAGTTCCTGATCGAGCTGGCCGGGGCCCCAGCCCGCGTAGCCGACGAGGAGGCGGGCGCGACTGGACGGCGGCGCCTGCAGCAGCTGCATCGTCAGAGCGCGCGAGACGGAGAGCAGCACGCCGGGGCAGATCTCGCGCTGCTCCTCGTCGGGGCCGTGGTCGTCGGCCATCAGCACCCAGGTTCGCTGCGGCTCGACCGGCCCGCCCATCCAGAGCCGCAGCTCGGGATCCACGGTCACCGGAGGCTCGGTCTTCACCATCGTCCAGGCCGGCTCGTTCATCTGCCGGTTCACCACCAGTCCGAAGGCCCCCTGCTCGGTGTAGTCACAGAGCAGGATGACGGTCCGGGTGAAGTTGGGATCGGTCATCTGAGGCATCGACAGCAGCAGGACAGGGGCAGCGCCGGACATGCGCGCATTCTACCAAGGGCGGGCGCGCGGGCGGCTCATCGTGACGGACCCGCGCCGCCGTTCGCGTCCGGCGGCCTCCGCACCCCGCGGGCCCAGGCCACGTGTTCCTGAACCATGGGATCGGCCACCGACACCCGATCCGGCGTGCCCTCGTCGAGCGCGGACAGCGCCGCCGCGTCGCCGGTGTTGCCGATCGCCACCGCGAGATTGCGCCGCAGCCCCACGAGCTTCGCCCGCCGCATCGGCCCGCCGATGATCGCCCGATGCAGCGCCTCGTCCGGCGCGCGCCACAGCGCCAGCAGATCCGCCGGCGCGAACGCCGAGCGCGGCTGCCACACCGGATCGTCGGACACCGGCGCGGGACGATTGTACGGGCACACCTCCTGGCAGATGTCGCAGCCGTAGGCGTGGGTCCCGACGGCCTCGCGCATCTCCTCGGGAATGCTGCCGCGGACTTCGATGGTGAGATACGACAGACAGCGCCGCGCGTCGAGCACACCCGGCTCGACCAGCGCACCGGAAGGACAGGCGTCGAGGCAGCGTGTACAGCTGCCGCACTGCTCGAGCCCCTGGGCGTCCGGTTCGAGCGCGAGCGTCGTGATGATCTCGCCGAGGAAGAGCCACGACCCGAGCTCGGGGTTGATCAGGCAGGTGTTCTTGCCGATCCAGCCGAGCCCGGCGTACTGCGCATAGACCCGCTCCTGTACCGGTCCGGAGTCCACGAGCGCGCTGGTCTCGAACGGCTCCGGCGACACCTCGCGCATCCAGTCCACGAGGCGGTTGTGGCGGGCCCAGAGCACGCGGTGGTAGTCGTCGCCCCATGCGTGCCGCGACACCTGCGCGGCGCCGGCGGGGAGCTGGTCAGAGTACGGGCGATCGGTGTTGTAGAGCGTGCCGGTCATGATGACGCTGCGCGCGCCCGGCAGCACGTTTCTCACGTCGCTGCGTAACTCCACCGACTGTGCCAGCCACTCCATCTCGCCGGCGTAGCCCTGGTCGAGCCATTCGCGGAGGAAAGACAGCTCGGGAAAACTGTCCGCGGCGGCCACGCCGCACAGGTCGAACCCGAGGGCGCGGGCCTGCTCCTTGATGCGCGAAGACGTGAGCGGCGTTGCGGCCGGGTCTTTCGACCCGGCCCCACGGGATTTCATAAAGGTACGTAAGGCGGGGCTTCAGCCCCGCCGGGTTCGGCGGCCCTGAAGGGCCGCCCTACGACGTCCGGCCAACCAACTGACGAACGACGTAGGGAAGAATGCCGCCGTGGCGGAACGCCACCAGTTCCTCCGGCGTGTCGATTCGCGCCGTGGCCAGGAACGCCCTGATCGTGCCATCGGGCGCCGTGGCCTCCACGCGCACGTCGCCGCGCGGCGTGAGACCGTCGGCGGAGCCCACCAGGTCGTACGACTCGAGGCCGGTGAGGCCGAGCGACGCCGCGGTCTCCCCCGCCTTGAACTCGAGCGGCAGGACGCCCATGTTCACCAGGTTGCTGCGGTGGATGCGCTCGAACGACTCGGCAATCACCGCCTTCACCCCGAGGAGATACGTACCCTTGGCCGCCCAGTCGCGCGACGAGCCCGAGCCGTACTCCTTGCCGGCGATCACCATCAGCGGCACGCCCGCCGCCTGGTACTTCACCGACGCGTCGTAGATGGTCATCGCTTCCCCACCCGGCTGGTAGGTGGTGACCCCGCCCTCGGTGCCCGGCGCCATCTGGTTCCGCAGCCGCACGTTGGCGAAGGTGCCGCGCACCATCACTTCGTGGTTGCCGCGGCGGGCGCCATAGGAGTTGAAGTCCGCCACCTTCACGCCCTTCGCGATCAGGTACTTCCCTGCCGGCGTGTCGGCCTTGATCGACCCGGCGGGCGAGATGTGGTCGGTCGTCACGCTGTCGCCGAGCAGCGCCAGCACGCGAGCGCCGAGAATCTGCTGGCCCGCGGGCGGCGTCATCGTCATGCCCTCGAGGAACGTCGGCTTGCGGATGTAGGTGGAATCGTCCTCCCACGCGAAGCGGCTGCCCTCCGGCACCTGCAGTCCGCGCCAGCGCTCGTCGCCGGTGAAGACGCTGGCGTAGCTGCGCCGGAACATGCCGGCGGTGACCGCCTTCACCATCGTGGTCTGGATCTCCTGTTCGGTGGGCCAGACGTCTTTCAAGTAGATGTCGGTGCCGTCGGGCGTCGTGCCGAGCGGCTCGGTGGTGATGTCCTTGGTCATGGTGCCCGCCAGCGCATAGGCGACAACGAGGGGAGGCGAGGCGAGGTAGTTCGCGCGCACCTCCTGCTGGATGCGACCCTCGAAGTTGCGATTGCCGCTCAGCACCGAGGCCACGACCAGGTTTTTGTCGCGAATCTCCGCCGAGATCTCGTCTGGGAGCGGACCGCTGTTGCCGATGCACGTGGTGCAGCCGTAGCCCACCAGGTTGAAGCCGAGCGAATCCAGGAACGGCGACAGGCCGGCGTAGTCGAGGTACTCGGTCACCACCTTCGATCCCGGCGCGAGGCTGCTCTTCACCCACGGCTTACGAGTGAGGCCGAGCTCCACCGCCTTCTTCGCCAGCAGGCCGGCCCCGATCATCACGCTCGGATTCGACGTGTTGGTGCAGCTCGTGATCGCGGCGATCACGACGGAGCCGTGGTCGAGCACCCCCGGCGCTTCGGCGACGGCGACTGCGGTCGCGGCCGCGGCCGCCGCCGCCGCCGGCTTGGCGCCCTTGGCCGGCACCTGCATCGACGGCAGCGCGGTGGCAAAGGCGCTCTTGGCGCTCTTGAGCAGCACACGATCCTGCGGCCGCTTCGGGCCGGCCAGGCACGGCTCGACCTTGTCGAGGCTGATCTCGATGGTCTGCGAGTAGACAGGGTCGGGGGACGTCACGGTGCGGAACAGGCCCTGCTCCTTGGCGTAGGCCTCGACCAGCGCCACCCGGGCGTCGTCGCGGCCCGTCAGGCGCAGGTACTCGAGCGTCATGTCGTCGATCGGGAAGATGGCGACGGTGGCGCCGTACTCCGGACACATGTTGCCGAGGGTGGCGCGGTCGGCGATGGTGAGGCCGCTCAGCCCCTCGCCGAAGAACTCGACGAACTTACCCACGACGCCCTGTTTGCGCAGCACTTCCGTGACCAGCAGCACCAGGTCGGTGGCGGTCACGCCGCGCGGCATGGCGCCGGTGAGCCGCACGCCGAGCACCTCGGGGATGAGCATTGAGCTGGGCTGGCCGAGCATCGCCGCCTCGGCTTCGATGCCGCCCACGCCCCAGCCGACGACGCCCAGGCCGTTCACCATCGTCGTGTGCGAGTCGGTGCCGACCAGCGTGTCGGGATACGCCACCGTCTTGCCGTTCACGGTCTCGGAGAACACCACGCGCGCCAGATGCTCGATGTTGACCTGGTGGACGATGCCGGTATCGGGCGGCACGACCTTGAAGTTGTTGAACGCCTGCTGGCCCCAGCGGAGGAAGGCATAGCGCTCGCGGTTACGCGAGAACTCCAGCTCGGCGTTCAGCGCGAACGCATCCGCACGGCCGAAGTAGTCCACCTGCACGGAGTGGTCGATGACGAGCTCGACGGTGCGGAGCGGGTTGATGCGGGCCGGGTCGCCGCCGAGCGCCACCACGGCGTCGCGCATCGCCGCCAGGTCCACGACGCACGGCACGCCGGTGAAGTCCTGCAGCAGGACGCGCGCCGGCATGAACGAGATTTCCTTCTCCACTTTCCCGGTCGCGTTCCACTCGGCGAGCGCACGGATGTCGTCGGCCTTCACGAAGGCGTCGTCTTCCCGGCGCAGCAGGTTCTCGAGCAGGATCTTCAGTGAAAACGGGAGGCGCGATACGCCCGCGAAGCCGGCTTTTTCGAGCGCGACCAGGCTGTAGATCTCAACCGGCTCGCCCCCGACCTGGATGTCGGTACGTGTGCCGAAACTGTTCAATGTGGGCATAACCCGCAATGTTACCCCGCCACCGCGGAGCCTCGCTAGAACGCGAGGAAGATACTCGCCGTGGCGGCGACTCGCGACGCGAGGCCGGCGTCCTCGGCAAGGCCGCCGTGCATCACGTGCAGCCGCACGTCGAAACGCAGGCCGCTTCGCCGCGCTCCTGCCGGCACGCGCGCCGATCCGAGCGCGTACAGGGTGCCGGCGCCCGCGTAGCCCGAGACCGCGGTCTCGGCCAGCGTGCGCCCGTCGTAGACGTGGCGGGCCATACCGGCGCCACCGCTCGCGAACGGAATCCATCGCCGCTGGTCGCCGGCAAGCCGCCACGTGGCGCCACCCTCGATGACGTACTCGGTGAGGGTGCTCGCCGCCTCCACCGGCGCCGCATTCTCGGCGTCGGCCGACAGCGACACGCGCAGCGACGGCCGGCCCACGGTCAGCCGCCCTTCCGTGGTGAGCCGCGGCGTCGCACGATACCCAAGGCGCACCTCCACGACGGCCGCGGGTTGCAGGCGCGTCGCGGTCGCAAAGAGGCGGAACGGCGAGCCGGCGGCGTTGTTCGTCAGCAGGTTGGCATCGCGGGCGCCCAGGCTCACGGCGCCGGCCACGCCTCCGCCGCCACCGACCTCGACGCGGGGAAACGACGTCCGCCGCGCCTGGGCGCTCGCCGGCGCGGGCGGGAGCAGCAGCGCGGCAGCGAGCGCGGCTGGCGCCAGGACGAAACCGGGCGGCGGCCGCATCATTTCGGAGTGACGGTCACGTCGAACGACGGGCCAGCGCCGCCCGCAGGGACGGCCACCACCCGGTCGAGGAACGTCACCCGGAAGCCGGTGTCGATGCCTGGCTCGTCGAAGAAACTGTCGGTGGCGGCGTCGTCGAGCGGCTCGGCCCGAATCACGTAGGAGCCCGGCGGCAGGCCGGCGATCACGAACTCGCCCTCGTCGTTCAACGCGAAGCCGCCGACGAGCGCGCCGGTCCCAAGGGCAAATGCGACGACGTGAGCGCCGAAGAGGCCGCGGCTGCCGAGACGCACCCGGCCTTGAACCGACCCGGTGGTGTCGGCGAAGGCGCCGGCCGGATAGCTCACCGAGACGCCCGCCACGTCGTCGGGCTGCAGCGTGCGGCCGAGCGTGATGCCGCGGCCGAAGGCGATGGGAAACATCACCGACGCGGCGGCGATCACCCGCCGGCCGCCGGCCTCCATCTCGGTCTCGCCGAGCAACGAATGGCCGAGGCCGATCAAGTGCCCGATTTCGTGCGTCGCCACCGACTGCAGGTCGAACCCGTTGCTGGCGCCGCTCGCGGACCACGGAAACGCCGTGTTGAAGAACACGTCGGACTCGACGATCGCACCGGTGACCGTGTCGAGAGTGAACCCGGTGGCGGCCAGCGTGCGATCGAGGTCGGAGTGCGCCTCGAAGCCCATCACCGACAGCCCGTCGTTGTCCTCCGACGGTGTGGCGGGGGTGACGCCCGCGAACGTGAAGGCGATACCGGCGGTCGGCACGGCCTCCCACGTGTCGAAGGCGGCGGCGAGCGCCGTCTGGAACTGCGCAGAAGTGACGCCGGGAGCGGAGGCCGTGGAACTGAACCAGCGCACCGGACTCGAGCCCCACGTGATCGGCGTCACGCGCCCGCGCACGCTCACCGTCAGCCGGAGATACGCCGACAGCGGCGCGCTGGCAGCGGCCACGAGTGCCAGCGTCAGCAGGGCCGACGCGAGGCCGCGAATCACGGCCGCGCCTCCGCCCGCGCCCGCACGTCACGCGCGAACGCCTCGAGTGCGAGCGGGCGGCGCACCGGGTCGCCGCGCACGACACGCTCGGCCCCCGCGGCGGGCGCCGTCAGCGGCGCGGGCGTGACGAGCGGGCGGCCGTCGAGGCCGCGCGCCACCCGATACAGGCCCTGGCTGAGGCCGAACACGGTCGGCAGCGCCGGGGCCTCGCCGCGGAGGAACACCACGACCTCGTCGCCGGCCGAGAACCGCGGCGCGCCGACCATCACCCGCCGATATCGCCCCACTTCGCCGCCCGGCATCCGGAACGTCACCTCGTCACCCGGCCGCCCCTTGAGCGCCGCGGTGACCGCGATGGTCACGAGCGTCTCGATCGAGCGGCGGTCTCCGGTCTGCTGACTCCGCACCTCGACCACCCGGCCGTGCACCACCAGCTGCGACCCGCGCACCATCTCGCCGAACTCCACCGGCAGTTCCACCGTGGCCTGCGCCGTGCGGACGCCTCCGGCGAGCACCACGAGAAGTAGAAGGCTTTGCGTCTTGAGCCCGTGTGTCACGACCACCTCGATGCACCCTGGCGGGGCTAAGGCCCCGCAGCCACGTACGGGATCCGGCGGGGCTGAACTACCCGTCCTACCTGTCTTCACGCGGGCGTGAAGCGCGCGCAACTCCGAGCACGGCTTCGGCGGCGCGCCCGGAGGCGCCCGGCAGCGCCAGCCGGTCGCGCACCTGGCGCAGCCCGTCCACGACCGCCGCTCGCCGCTCGCGATCCTCCACCAGCGCCAGCGTTTCCTCGACGATACGCGGAGGCGTACAGCCGTCCTGAATCAGCTCCGCCACCAACCGCCGCCCCGCGATCAGATTGGGCATCGCGTAAGTATCGAGTCGAACGAACGGCTTCCCCAGCCGATACGTCAGCGGCGACAGCTTGTAGATTACGACCATCGGACAGCCGTGAATCGCACCCTGCACGGTGGCCGTGCCGGAAGCCGTGACGGCGGCGTCGGCCGCCGCGAGCACCGCATCGGCGCGGTCGCGGACGAGGGCCAGCGGCACTCGCAGGACCGCCGCCGCCTGCTTCATCGGATCGAACAGCGCGTCGGCCGCGTGCGGCGCGCACGCCACCACGAACTGCACGTGCTCGAGCCGCGCGGCGAGGCCGGGCATCGCCGCGGCGATGACCGGTACGAGCCGCTCCAGCTCGTTGCGCCGGCTGCCGGGCAACAGCGCGATGGTGGGTTTGTCCGGGTCCAGACCGAGCTCGTGCCGCAGCACCGGCCGCGGACGTCCGGCCACCGCGGCCTCCGCCATCTCGACGAGCGGGTGGCCGACGAACTCGACCGGCACGCCGGCGTCGCGGTAGAGCGCCTCTTCGAAGGGGAAGATCACGATCACCTTCGACGCGTCGCGCTGTATCGCGCGCATCCGCCAAGGGCGCCAGGCCCAGAGCTGCGGGCCGATGTAGTAGGCGACCGGAACGCCAAGCCGCTTCATCGCCGCCATGAGGCGGAAGTTGACGTCGGGAAAATCGATCGGGACGAAGACGTCCGGCCGCCAGGTCCGTGCGGCCTGGGTGAGCTGACGGATGAGCGCGAGCGCGCGGGGCACCACGCGAAGCGGCTCCACGAGCCCGGTGGCCGAGAGACCGCGGTAGTGGGCGAGGAGCGTGCCCCCGGCCTGCGCAAAGCGATCACCGCCGAGGCCGCGGATCTCGATGCCGGGCTCGCGCGCCCGGAGCTCGCTCACGAGCGCCCCCGCATAGAGGTCGCCCGAGGGCTCGCCGCACGACATCAGGATGCGCAAGGCTCGCGGCGCGCTCGGCATGCGATCGGAAGCCGGCGAGGGCGGCGGCGCTCAGCGCACCGACGTCGGGCTCGGCCCGCCCCGCCGCAGCGCGCCCGACATGAGATCGAGCTGCTCGATCGGAATCACTTCGAAGTCGTTGAAGCCGACCGCCCGCAATTGGGACACGAAGGCGCGGGCGTTGCCGACCAGCACGATCGACAGCCGATCGGGCCGGATGTAGGCCTGCGCCACCCGCTGGACGTCGTCAGGGGTCACCGCCTGCACGCGCTCGCGGAACGTGGCGATCTCCGACGGCGGCAGCTCGTAGAACACCGTGTTGAGCACCTGGGTGGCAATCTCGTTCGGCGTCTCGATCGTCAGCGGAAACGTGCCGGCCAGGAACGCCTGCGCGTCGCGCAGTTCCGGCTCGTTGACGCGGTTGCGCTGCAGGCGCGCGAACTCGTCGACCGTCAGCCGCAGCACCTCGCCGGTGGTCTCGGTGCGGGTGTCGGTCTCGGCCACGTAATCGCCGGCCTGTTTCATGGCCTGAGTCTCGGCCGACGCCCCGTAGGTGAGACCGCGCTGCGAGCGCAGCACCCGGTGCAGCCGGTTGGCCCCTTCGCCGCCGAGGATCTTCACGGTGAGGTCCCAGGCCAGATAGTCGCGATGGTTGCGCGGGATGGCCAGCTGGCCGACGCGAATCTCGGTCTGCACCGCGTCGGGCTTGTCCACGACGATGATCCGCCGGGTCGGCGGCGGCGGCTCGATCGGCTTCGGCAGCGACAGCTCCGCGCGCGGCCACGCGCCGAACACCTTCTCGGCCATCGCGAAGGCCTCGTCGTTGGTCGTGTCGCCGACGACGGCCAAGGTCATGTTGTTGGGGACGAAATAGCGGCGGTGGAACGCCAGCAGGTCGTCACGCGTGATGCCGGCCAGCGTCTCGGGCGTGCCGCTGCCGGGCAGGCCGTAGGGATGGAAGCCGTAGACCAGCCGGTCGAACAGCGTCGACGCCACGAAGTCGGGATCGGTGGCGCTTACCTGCAGCGACGAGATGGCCTGCTGCTTCTGGCGGTCGATCTCCTCGGCGTCGAACTTGGGATTGCGGATCACGTCGGCCAGGAGCTCCATGGCGAGGCCGAATGAATCCTTCATCACCACCACGTTGGCGAACGAGAGGTCGGAGCCGGAGCCGGTGCCGAGCGCGCCGCCGATGGTGTCGATCTGATCGGCGATCTCCTGCGCCGATCGCGTGCCGGTGCCCTGGTCGAGGAGGTTGCCGAGCAGGCTGGACAGGCCGGCCTTGCCCTGCGGGTCTTCCGCCGCACCGGCGCCGACCA
>DATMDI010000031.1:0-2646 GCA_035557875.1 Vicinamibacterales bacterium | reverse complement strand
GGCGGGAACGCAGACGGTGAACAGGGTGACGAAACCCTGGGGCTACGAGGTGCACTGGGCGCACACTGACCGCTACGTGGGCAAGATCCTCCACGTGACCGCCGGCCATGCGCTCAGCCTGCAGTTTCACAACGTCAAGGACGAGACGATTTACCTCTATTCGGGCGTGCTGCTGTACGAACTCGAGGTGGACGGCGTGTTGACGAAGCGGGAGATGCGGCCCGGGGACGCCGTGCGCGTCACGCCGAAGACCGTGCACCGCATGACAGCGATCGAAGACTGCGATGTGCTCGAGGTGTCCACGCCCGAACTCGACGACGTGGTGCGGCTCGAGGATCGGTACGGCAGGACGGGCACGTCAGCGCCGTAGCTCGCCAGGAAGAAACGGGCGCGCCCCGGGGAGCGCGCCCGCATGCTGCCTGCCCAGGCGGGCACGAGATCAGAACGGAATGTCGTCGTCGGTGATCGGCTCGACCGGCGGTTCGTCCATGGGGCCGCCGCCTCCGGTTCCGCCCCCACGCTCCATCCCGCCGCCGCCGCGTCCGCCCCCACCGCCGCCGCCGAGCAGCGTGATACGGTCCGCTTTGATTTCGGTGGTGTAGCGCTTGTTGCCGTCCTTGTCGTCCCACTGGCGCGTCTGCAGACGGCCTTCGACGTAGATCTGTTTTCCCTTGGTCAGGTATTCCTGCAGGCTCTCGGCCTGCTTGCCCCAGAGCACCACGCGGTGCCACTCGGTCTTTTCCTGCTTTTGGCCCGACTTGTCGTTCCAGACCTCAGTGGTGGCGAGGTTCAACGTCGCCACCGCCGCTCCTCCTGGCGTGTAGCGCAACTCCGCATCGCGGCCGAGATTGCCCACCAGGATTACCTTGTTCACGCTGCCCATATCGTGCGACCTCTCTAGACCGCCTTGCGTCCGTCCGTTCGGACGGCCATGTGGCCGCCATCTCCAGACGGCCCTGCGGCCGTCCCTGCGGCCGCAGTTTCTGCGGCCGTGCCAGCCTTAAGCCTATAGCGAACCGGCGATGCATCGATGGCCGATCGCAACCGGATGGAGAGCCGGTGTGTCACAGGATGACGTACGAGCGTGACAGCCCAGGTCACACCGTGGGGCAGTCCGTCCGTCAGCGGCCGGGTGGAGCGCCGGGCGCCGTGCGGTTGATGCGCTCGAGGTCCTGCTTGGCCAGGCGCGCGGCGTCGCTGTCGGGAAAGGTCTTCACCACCGCTTCCCAACTCGCCCGCGCCGCGTCGGTCTGGCCCGTCTGCGCGTAGGCGCGCCCGCGCTTGAAGTACGCGTCGGGCACGGCGCCCGAGGTGCGGTGGTTCTGCAGCAACAGCCCGTAGGCGTCGATCGCCTCGCGCCATTTGTTCTGCTGGTAATAGGTTTCGCCGATGAAGAACTGCGCTTCGGCGGCCGACTCGGATCGCGGGAACGTCCGCAGCACCGCCTCGAAGCCGGAGAGCGCCAGCGACCATTGACCCGCGAAGTAGTCCGATTTGGCGGAGTCGAGCATCCGCGTCGGGGATTGTCCGGCGGCAGGCGGGGGAGCCCCCCCGGCGACCGGAGGCGGGGCGACTGCCACCGGCGGGCCACCGGCCGGCGGCACTGCGTTCGGGTCGGCGGGATCGACCGGCGCGGGTGCGGCCTGCGTCAGCAGGGATGGCAAGGAATTCAATGTCGTGCGCAGCGCCTCGATCTCGTCGCGCAGAGTGCGCACTCGCGTGTCGGTTTCCTGGGTGCGCTCGCGAATCGCGCTCAGGTCGCTGCCCAGCCCGCGGGTGCTCAGTTGCTGATCGGCGAAGGCCTTGCGGCTGGTCGCCGCCGCCTCATCGAGGCGGGCGTTGATCGCTTTGATCGACTCGGCGAGTTGTGCGAGCGCCAGCGACAGCTGCTGCTGTTGTTCCTGCAGAATGCGCAGTTCGGCGGCCTGTTGCTGATGCTCGCGGTTCTGCGCGGCGGCGGGAGCGGCAAGCCCCAGCCCGAGGGCCAGCGTGCCGGCGAGGCGCGTGGAGATGGTCATGGTCATCCTTTTCGGTTCGCGCCTCGGCTACTTCGCCGTAATCACGAAGTGGGCGCGGCGGTTCCGCGACCAGGCTTCATCGCTGTGGGCCTGATCGAAGGGGAACTCTTTCCCGTAGCTCACCGTGCGCACGCGATCCGGCCCAATGCCGAGCGACACCATGTAGGTCTTCACGGCGACGGCGCGGCGTTCGCCGAGTGCCAGGTTGTACTCGGCCGTGCCCCGCTCGTCACAGTGGCCCTCGATGGTCACCACCCACTGGGAATACTTTTTCATCACGTCCACGTTGTTCGAGACGACGGCGCGGCCCGCGTCGTCGAGATCGGCGCTGTCGGTCCCGAAAAACGCCGGCTGCAGCGGGGAGTTTCGGTTGAGTTCGTCGAGCGATCGGTTGGCGACCGAGTCCTCCGTCAGCGGGGGAGACGAGGGTTGCAAGTCCTCGACCGCCACCCGCGGCGGGGGCGGGGGTGGCGTCACGGCCGGCGGCTGCGTTTGGGTTGGCGCCGGCTGCGGCGGAAGCGGAACCGGGACTTTGCTCCGGCGTGAGCAGGCGGGTGCCGCCATCACGGCAAGGACCGCGAGCGCCGCGACCACGCCTCGTCTACTGATCATATGCACTGCTCCTCGG
>DATMDI010000030.1:0-6417 GCA_035557875.1 Vicinamibacterales bacterium | reverse complement strand
AGTTGGAAGGCCTTCTGGCCGGTGGCGTTCATGACCTCGACCGGGTCGGGCGGGCTGTTGTCGAACGGCATCAGATAGGGAGCCGAGGCGTACCAGTTGCTGCTGAGGGTGGCGGCGCTGGCCTGCGTCGCCACCGCGACGCCGGCCGCCGCGAGCCGTCCGAGCGCTGTACGCGCAGCGCCTTCGCCTAGTGTGCTCATGCAGTGAAGAGTAGCAAACCTGATATCGTCCCCTTCCGTGCCGGAACTCACGTTTCTAGGGGCCGCCCGCACGGTCACGGGGTCAAAATACCTCCTGAGACACGGGAATGCCTCGGTGCTGTTCGATTGCGGGCTGTTCCAGGGGTTGAAGGAACTGCGACTTCGAAACTGGCAGGACCTGCCAGTTTCTGCGTCGTCGATCAACGCGGTCGTGCTCACCCACGCACATCTCGACCACGTGGGTTACGTCCCTCGTCTGGTGAAACAGGGCTTCTCCGGCCCCGTCTTTTGCACCTCCGGCACCGCTGAGCTGAGCCGGCTGGTCCTTCCCGATTCAGGCCGGATTCAGGAAGAAGACGCGCGTCAGGCGAATCGGCACGGGTACAGCAAGCACTCGCCGGCAATGCCGCTGTACGACGAGGCCGACGCGCACCGCGCGCTCGGCCACTTCCATCCGGTGGGGTTCCATCGCCAGATCGAGGTGGCCGACGGCGTCACGGTCGAGTTCATGGGTTCCGGGCATCTGCTCGGATCCGCGTACGTCGTCGCCCGTCTCAGCGGCGGCACCACCATCCTGTTCGGCGGCGACCTGGGCCGCTACGCCCGTCCCGTGCTGCCCGACCCCGAAGATGTCAGCGCCATCGGCGCCGATGTCCGTATAGACGCAGTGCTCGTCGAGTCCACCTATGGAGACCGCGATCATCCGACCGATGATCAGGGAGACGAGCTCGCCGGCGTCATTCGTGACACCGCGGCCCGTGGCGGGAAGGTCGTCATCCCCTCTTTCGCGATCGGCCGCGTGGAGGAACTGCTCTACTGGATCCGCCGGCTCGAGCGCGAGCGCCGCATTCCCGTCCTCCCCGTGTACGTCGACAGTCCGATGGCCAGCGAGGCGTTACGGTTCTACATCCAGCGCGCGCACGAGCTCGACCCCGACATGCGGACCAGCGGCACGCCGGGGGCGCGAGAGGTGTCGGCGTTCGCCACCGCGCGCTTCCAGGTCATCGCCTCGCCGCAGCAGTCGAAAGAGCTCACGGCGAGCCGCAAGAGCGGCATTGTTATCTCGTCCAGCGGCATGGCGACGGGCGGCCGCGTGCTCCATCATCTGGCGGCGGCGCTTCCCGATCCCAGGAACACCGTACTCATGGTGGGTTTCCAGGCGGAAGGCACGCGAGGCCGTGCGCTGATCGAGGGTGCGCCCGAGCTGCGAATCCACGGAGTCCCGGTGCCGGTGCGCGCTCGCGTCGCGAGACTCAACTCGATGTCCGGGCACGCCGACCGCGGCGAAATCGTCCGGTGGCTCAGAACGCTGCCGTCGGCGCCGCGCCGGGTGCTGCTCGTCCACGGCGAGCCGCGGCCGATGGACGCGCTGAAGACCACGATCGAGCGCGAGCTGGGCTGGCACGCCGAGACGCCGCAGCATTTCGAGACGGTGGCGCTGTGAATTGGCACGAAGAGCGGGCAGCGAAAGTGGGCAGCAAGAGCGGCAGTGAGAGTGGCGGTGGTGACACCGTGAGACGGTATCTCCTCGAGCACGTGGACGACGTGGCGGTCGTGCAGATCTACGCCGACGGGTTCAGCAGCCTGTCGCTGCGCGAAAAGCAGCTGACCTGGCATCTCTACCTGGCGGCGCTGGCCGGCCGTGACATCTATTACGACCAGCGCTACGCCCACAACCTCGAGATACGGGCGGTGCTCGAGGGAATCGTCACGCACGCCCAGGCGCTGCCACCAGAAGTCGGCGCGGAGGTCCGCCGTTACACCAAGCTGTTCTGGATCAACAGCGGCCCTTACAACGGAATCACCGCGCGCAAGAGCCTGCTGCGGATCGACGCCGACGCGTGGAGCCGTGCCGTCGAGGCCGCGGCGGCCGGCGGGGCGCCGCTCCCCTTGCTGCCGGGGGAATCGCCGCGCGACCTGGCGCAGCGCCTCGCCCCGGTCCTGTTCGATGCGTCGATCGACCCGGTGCTCACGAACAAGTCGCCGGGGCCGGGCCGCGACATCCTGCGAGAGAGCGCCAACAATCTCTACGTCGGCGTGTCGATGGACGACCTCGAGGCCTTCGACGAGCGTCACGGCCTCAACTCACGGTTGGTCAACGACGGAGGCCGTCTCGTTGAAGAGGTGTACCGCGTCGGCGGGCGATACGATCGCGAGATCCGCCGCATCGTCGGCCATCTCGAGGACGCCATCGCCTTTGCGCCGCCGGCTACCGCCGAGGCGCTTGGTGCCCTCGTCCGCTTCTACACCACCGGCGAAGACGCGGACCGGGTGGCCTACGACATCGCGTGGGTGCGCGACCAGACGGGAACCGTGGACACGATCAACGGCTTCATCGAGGTCTACCTCGATCCCCGAGGCACCAAGGGCGCCTGGGAGGCCATGGTCTGCTACGTCAATCACGAGCGGACCCGCCGCATCGAAGCCCTGGCCGCGCACGCCCAGTGGTTCGAAGACCACGCGCCGTGGCGCGACGACTTCCGCAAGCCCAAAGTGCTCGGCGTGACCGCCAAGGCAATCGAGGTGCTGGTCGAGACCGGCGATTCGGGGCCGCTGACTCCGGTCGGCATCAACCTCCCCAACGACCAGGCGATCCGCGAGCGCTTCGGCAGCAAGTCGGTGTCGCTCGTCAACGTCAACGAGGCCTACGAGCGTTCGACGCCCGAGGCCATGCGCACCGAGTTCTCGTGGGACGCGGCGGAGGCCGCGCGCGCCATCCGGTGGGGCGGGTTCTCGCGCGAGCTCACGACCGAGCTGCACGAGGTCATCGGCCACGGCTCCGGCCGGATGGCGGCGCACGTCGCCCAGCCGCCGCACGAGCTGCTCAAGGAGCAGTATTCGGCCATCGAAGAGACGCGGGCCGATCTCGTCGCGCTGTACTTCCTGCCCGATCCGAAACTCGTCGAGTTGGGATTGATGCCGGCCGAGTCCGCCGCCGAGATCGTGCGGGCCGAATTCGAGCAGTTCACGCGCGGCGTGCTGGTGCAGCTGCGCCGGGTGCGCGAGGGGTCGCAGCTCGAAGAAGACCACATGCGCAACCGACAGCTGATCGTCAACTGGCTGGCGGCCAACACCTCGGCGATCGAGGTGCGCGAGCGCGACGGCAAGACCTACTACGTGATGACCGACGCCCGGGCCTTTCACGACGGCGTCGGCGTCCTGCTCGCCGAGGTCCAGCGTATCAAGGGAGAGGGCGACTATCCTGCGGCGCGGGCGCTCACCGAGTCGTACGGCGTGCACTTCGACCCCGCGCTGCGCGACGAAGTGGTGGCGCGGGTCGACGCCCTGCGGTTGCCGTCGTACTCGGCCTTCGTGATGCCGCGGCTGTCGCCGGTGCGCGATGAGGCCGGTGCGATCCAGGACGTCGAAGTCTCGTATCCGTGCGACCTCGAGGCCCAGATGCTCGAGTACTCGGCTCTGGCGCGCCGATAGGCGAGCCAGCGAAAAATAGGGTCGCGCCGATAGGCGCGCCAGCAGGAAGTAGAGTCGCGCCGATAGCCGCCCAGCAAAAAAGTAGGGTCGCGCCGATAGGTGCGCCAGCAAGAAACCGCGCCGCGCCCCATGCATCGCGGTCGATTGAGTCACAATAGCGCGGGATGAGGCCTTCGAGCCGTCTGCCGCGCGAGTCGGCCCCCAATGCTCTGTCCCTCCGGCTCGCCGCGCTGCGACGGACCGGCACTCCGTACGTCGATCTCACCGAATCCAACCCGACCCGCGCGGGCATCGCCTACCCCGAGGGGTTGCTGCTACCCCTTGGAGGAGCGGCGGCGATCGTCTACGAGCCTGAGCCCCTTGGACTGATGCCCGCCAGGGAAGCCGTGGCTGCCGACTGCGCTCGCCGCGGCGCTCGGGTGGACGCGGCGCAGGTCGTGCTGTCGGCAAGCACCAGCGAGATGTACACGTGGCTGTTCAAGCTCCTGTGCAATGCTGGAGAGAGCGTGCTCGTGCCCCGCCCCAGTTATCCGCTATTCGAGCACCTCACGCGGCTCGAAGGCGTCTGCGCCGAGTACTACCGCCTCGAGTACCACGGCCGGTGGGAGATCGACCTGGACAGCCTTGCGGCAGCCCCCTCCTCGACGCGCGCCGTGTTGCTGGTTTCGCCGAACAACCCCACCGGCTCGTACGTGACCGTGCGAGAAGTCGAGGGCCTCACCCGGCTGTGCCACGATCGTGGCTGGGCGCTGATCGTGGACGAGGTGTTCGCCGATTACGCGCTCGACGCGACGGCCCCGCTTACCGATCTCGCGGCTGATGCCGGGGTGCTCGCGTTCTCGATGGGCGGGGCATCGAAGTCGCTCGGCCTGCCGCAGGTGAAACTCGGATGGGCCATCGTCGGCGGCCCTGAGGACGACCGCGCCGCGGCGCTCGATGGGCTGGAGCTGATTGCCGACACGTTCCTGTCGGTCGGTACCCCTGTGCAGGTGGCGGCGCCTGAACTGCTGCGCCGCGGGGCCGTGGTGCGGCAGGCGATCCATGCCCGCGTGCGTGCCAATCTCACCGCCGCCCGCCGTCTTGCCGCGAGCTATCGGGCGTGCGACCTGCTGCCCGTGGAGGGCGGGTGGTCGGCCGTCGTGCGGGTGCCGGCGACGCGCGGGGAAGAAGCGCTCGTGCTCGACCTGCTGGCGGAAACCGGCATCCTGATTCATCCTGGCTATTTCTTCGACTTCGAGCACGAGGCGTTCCTCGTTTTCAGCCTGCTCGTGCCGGAGGACGTCTTTGCCGACGCTTTCGATCGCACCCTGCGTTTCGCGGTGGCGGCATGAGCGCCGTCACGGCGCCTCCTGATCGCGGCTCCGGGTCTTCGGACCCGCCGCGCCGCGCCGGCTTGCTCGTGCCGCTCTTCTCACTGCGGTCCGCGCGCAGCTGGGGCATCGGCGAAATTGGCGACATCGCCGCCGTCGCGCGCTGGCTCGATTCGGCCGGGCTGACCTTGCTGCAGATCCTCCCGATCAACGAACTGCCGCCGCACGAGACGTCTCCGTATTCGTCGCTGAGCGCGATGGCCGTGGACCCGCAGTACCTGTCGCTCGACGATGTGGAGGATTTCGCCGCGCTCGGCGGCGAGCGTGCGCTCGAGGCCGAGCTGCGGGCCCGGCTCGAAAGCGTGCGTGCCGCGGAGAACGTCGAGTACGCCGGCGTGCGGCGTTTGAAGCAGGTCGCGCTGCGGCGGGCGTTCGAGCGATTTCGCGACACGGAGCTCCGCGGCGGCAGTGAACGGGCGCGGGCGTTTCGCGCGTTCACCGACGAACAGTCCTGGTGGCTCGACGATTACGCGTTGTTCCGGGCGCTGCACGAGCGTCGCGGGCCGGCGCCGTGGACCGAATGGCCGGAGGGGCTGCGCACCCGTGACCCGGTCGCGATGGCCGAGGCGCGGGCTGAGTTCGAGGACGAGATCCGTTATCGGCAATACCTGCAGTGGCTGGCCCACGACCAGTGGCAGGCGGCGCGGTCGGCGGCCGGCCGGGTGGTCCTGTTCGGCGACCTGCCGTTCATGGTGGCGCTCGACAGCGCCGACGTCTGGGCCCGGCAGGACGACTTCCGTCTCGACGCGTCGCTCGGCGTTCCGCCCGACGCGTTCAGTGAAACCGGTCAGGACTGGAAGCTGCCGGTCTATCGCTGGGACGTCATTGCCGGGGGCGGCTTTACCTGGCTGCACCAGCGCGCCCGGCGCAACGCGTCGCTCTTCGGCGGCTATCGCGTCGACCATCTGGTCGGGTTCTACCGCACCTTCTCGCGCCCCCTGGGCGACAGCGTCGGCCCTGGCGAGTTCACGCCGCCCGACGAGCCGTCTCAGATCGCGCTCGGCGAGCGCGTGCTCCGCGTGTTCCTGGAATCGGGGGCGCAGATCGTGGCCGAGGATCTGGGCGTCGTGCCCGACTTCGTGCGCGCGTCGCTGACGCGGATGCACGTGCCCGGTTGCAAAGTGTTCCGCTGGGAACGGATCTGGAAGGACGAAGGCTGCCCGTTCATCGACCCGGCGAGCTATCCCGCGCTGTCGGTCGCGACGTCGGGCACCCACGACACCGAGCCGATGGTCACGTGGTGGGCCCTGGCGCCTCCGGATGAGCGCGCGGCTGCCGTGAAGATTCCGCTGGTGGCAGAGCGGCTCGATTCCGAGGCGGCCCGGGCAGCGGTGGACGCCGCCGCGCTCCCGCCCGCGGTGCGTGATGCGTTTCTCGAGGCGCTGATCGCGTCGAGTTCGTCGCTGGTCATCCTG
>DATMDI010000029.1:0-6620 GCA_035557875.1 Vicinamibacterales bacterium | reverse complement strand
CCCAGCCGCTCCGCCGGATGTCACCGCGGTCGGATGCCTTGCCCAACAGCCCGATACCGCCGCTGCGCCGCCCACCGGGCACGAACAGGGCGCCGCCACCGGGCTCAGCATCACGCGCGCGACCGTCAAATCGGGAGACGGACGTAACCCGGGCGACGCGCCGCGATCGGCGGTGCCCGGTTCAGTGCCGTCGGGATCGGGATCGGGTACGACCGCCGGCAGCGCCGCGCCGAGAGGCGCGAGCGCCCCGATCGAGCAGTCGTTCTGGCTGGTGGGCGCCAAGGCGGCGGAGTTGACCCGCTTCGTCGGACAGCGCGTCGAGGTCGTGGGCGCGATCGACGCGCGCCTGGACGCCAATCCGGGCACGCCGCGTGTAACCGACGCCGGTGCCGCGGCCGCGCGTCGATCCTCGACGGCCCCGCCCGAGCCGCCGGCCAGCGCGCATCCCTCCGCGCCCACGCGCGCGATCGCAGTCACCTCGTTCCGCGTGCTCGGGGAGGGCTGCCGGTAGCAGCGGGCCGGCGCGTGGAGCGTGCTACCGTCACCTCGATGGCCGATGCGCACCGCCACGGTCACGCCCGCGTGATCCGCCGGCGCGCGAAGAGCCGTCCCCGGCTTCGCTCCGCGCTGCGGCGGCGCAAGGGCTGGCGCCTCGCGACCGGCGATCCGCGCAGCCGCACGCCCATGGGCATCCTCACTTTCTGGACCCGGGCCAGGCGGCTCCTCTGGTCGTGGTGGCCGTGGGCGCTGCTGTTCGTCTGGATGATGTCGCGCCAGGAGTGGTGGTGGGCGGTCGGGAGCGCCGCGATGGGGCTCTTCAGCTATCTCATCGCGCCCGCCGCTGCGCCGCCCCGCTACGGGCTCGATCACGGGTTCTGCGTCGATTCCGAGGAGTTCGTCCAGACCGTCGCCGGCGCCAGCGGCGCGCCGTTCCTGCCGGGCAACACGATCGCGCTGCTCAACAACGGTGACGCGTTCTACCCGGCCATGCTCGAGGCGATCGAGGCCGCCGACGCCTCGATCACGATCGAGGCGTATATCTACTGGGCCGGCGACATCGGCCGCACCTTCGCCGAGGCGCTGGCGCGGCAGGCGCACGCGGGCCGCAGCGTCAAGATCCTGCTGGATGCGATCGGGTCTGGCAGCATCGGCACCGAGATCCTGAAAACGCTGGAGGGGAGCGGCTGCCACGTCGCCTGGTACAACCCGATCCGCTGGTACAGCCTCGGACGCCTCAACAACCGGACCCACCGCAAGTCGCTGATCGTGGACGGCCGCGTCGCGTTCACCGGTGGCGCCGGCATCGCGGATCACTGGCGCGGCAACGCCCGCGGGCCGGACGAATGGCGCGACATGCAGATCCGCATCGAAGGCCCGGCGGTCGTACCGCTCCAGAGCGGGTTCGCGCACAACTGGCAACAGACGACCGGCGAATTGATCTCCGGCGAGTCGTTCTATCCCGAGGTGGAGGATGCGGGACCGCTGCAGGTCCAGACCCTCCTGAGCTCGCCGGAGACCGGCTCGTCGAGCGTGCGCACGATGTACTACCTGTCGATCGTCTGCGCCCGCGAGTCGATCTACATCGCCAATCCCTATTTCGTCCCGGATCCCGTGGCCATCGACACGCTGATTGCCGCGAAGCAGCGCGGCGTCGACGTCCGCATCATGGTGTCGGGCGTCCGCAACGACAACTGGCTGGCCCGGCACAACAGCGTGCGGCTGTTCGGCCGGCTGCTCGAGGCCGGGGTCGAGATCCTCGAGTACAACCACACCATGCTGCACCACAAGACGATGGTGGTGGACGGCCTGTGGAGTACGGTCGGCACCGCCAACTTCGACAACCGGTCTTTCGCACACAACGAAGAGAGCAATGTCGGAATTTTCGACCGCGGCGTGGCCGCGCAGCTGCGGGCGACCTTCATGGCCGACCTCGCTGGATGCCGGCGCGTCGAACCGGAGTCGTGGCGCCGCCGCGGTGCGCGAGCGAAAATTCAGGAAGTGCTGGCCTCGTTTCTCCAGGAGCAGGCCTAGAGCCCCGGATACCGGCGGCCGCCCCAGCTTTGCCTGGTTCGGCATGCGAGTTGCTTTCCTCCCGGCAGCAAACATTCTGGAGGACGGGCCGATGACACTGACGCAGGCGAACGTTGAAGGACTGGTTGTAAAAATTCAGGACGAGTTTCTCAACGCGCCGGCCCTTCGGCTCACGCTCGGCCAGGTGGCGGATCGCGTTGAGGTCGGTGCAAGTACCTGCGAAGCGGTCCTGCACGCACTGGTCGATTCTCGAGTGCTGGCCATCACATCCGCCGGCGCCTACGAGCGTTTCTTCCCGCGGCCGGCAGATCGCACGCGTACTACACAGTCGCGCGCGGCCTAGCTGCGTTCCGCCAGCGTCGGATTTCCGGCGGCCGCATCGGCGCCGGCGTCGGAATTCTGGCGCTCGCCGTGCCGGTCGATCCACCATGACTCCGGGAGACCCGTCCTGGAGCGCAGCGATCACTGGAACGGCCGAAATTTTTTCAATCCGTCGGGTGTCGCGCCGCAGCCGTTCACCGCTGTGCCGCGGATGCTCGTCGAGCCGCGCACGCCCTGGCCGCGGCACATCGCCACGCCCACGCGGCGTCCCCCGGAACTCGACGGTGCGGCTGCCGTCGTCACGTTCGTTGGCCACGCCACGTTCCTGATCCAGACGCCGGCGGGAAACATCCTGACCGACCCGATCTATTCGCAACGCGCCGGGCCCTTCAACGTCGTCGGCCCGCGGCGCGTGCGGCAGCCGGCGGTAGAGTTCGACGATCTACCGCCGATCGCGGTCATCCTCCTCAGCCACAACCACTACGACCACTGCGACCTGCGCACGCTGCGGCGCCTGGCGCGTCGTTTCGACCCGTTGCTGGTGACTCCGCCAGGAAACGCCCGCGTCGCGCGAAAGGCCGGCCTGCGCCGGATCGAGGAGATCGACTGGTGGCAGCCGGCGGCGGCGGCGCCGATGCCGCTCATCGCGACACCCGCCCGCCACTTCTCGGCACGAACGCCATTCGATCGCAATCGCGCCCTGTGGTCCGGCTTCGTGATCGATGCGGGCGGTTACCGCATCTACTTCGCCGGCGACACGGCCTACTCGACGTTCTTTGCCGACGTCCCGCGGCGGCTCGGGGCGCTCGACCTGGCGCTGCTGCCGATTGGCGCCTACGAGCCGCGCTGGTTCATGCAGTCGGTGCACATGAATCCGGCCGAAGCCGTCGACGCGCACCTCGCACTCGGCGCACCCGAGACGATCGGCATGCACTTCGGCACCTTCCAGTTGACGACCGAAGGCATCGACGAGCCGCTGCGCGCGCTCGACGACGCCTGTCGATCGGCGGGCGTGGCGCCGGGGCGGTTCCGTACGTTGGGGTTCGGTGAATCGATGCGGATGGGGGGAAACGAGAGGGCGGTCTGAAGACCGCCCTCTACGTTCGATAATGTCGGCGAACCGGCGCTAGGCTTTCGGGACGATCTTCAGGATGCGCCCCTTGGCGCTGTCGGTGAGGAGGTAGAGCGCGCCGTCAGGCCCCTGCCGCACGTCGCGGATGCGCTCGCGATCCGGCTGCAGGTCCTGGAGCAGCCGCTCCTCACCGGTGACTGTGTCGCCCTTGAGCGACAGCCGCACCAGGTTCGTGCTGCCCATGCCGCCGATGAACAGGCTGTTCTGCCAGGCCGGGAAGAGGCGGCCGGTGTAGAACACCATGCCGCTCGGCGCGATGACCGGGTCCCAGTAGTAGCGCGGCTGCTCCATGCCGGCCTGCTGCTGGATGCCGCCGTTGATCGGCCCGCCCTGGTACTCGATGCCATAGGCAATCGTCGGCCAGCCGTAGTCCTTCCCTTTGCGCGACACGTTCAGCTCGTCGCCGCCGCGCGTGCCGTGCTCCACTTCCCACAACTCGCCGGTCGCCGGATTCAGCGTCGCGGCCTGGATGTTGCGATGCCCCAGCGACCAGATCTCGGGGCGCACGCCCTCCTTGCCCACGAACGGGTTGTCCTTCGGCACGGAGCCATCGGGATTGAGGCGGACGATCTTGCCCAGCAGACCGTCCATGCGCTGCGCCTGCATGCGGCCCTCGGGAATCGAGCGGTCGCCGAGCGTGATGAACAGCATCCCGTCGCGCGCGAACACGAGGCGGCCGCCGAAGTGCAGCGGCGAGTTCAGCGACGGCGCCTGGTGGAAAATCACCTGCACGTTCTCGACCTTTGGCGCCGCGCCGTCCACGAAGCGGCCGCGCGCCACGGCCGTGTTGTTCATGCCGCCATCGCGCGGCTCGGCGTAGCTCCAGTAGATCAGCTGATTGGTGGCGAACGCCGGGTCGATGGCGACGTCGAGCAAGCCGCCCTGGCCGCGTGTGTCAACCGCGGGCAGTCCCGCGACCGGCTCGGACATCTGCTTCCCGTCGGCGCTCACTACCCGCAGCCGGCCGGGCCGCTCGGTGACCAGCATCTTGCCGTTCGGCAGGAACGTGAGGCCCCACGGGTTGACCAGCCCTTCGGTGACGGTGTCGACGTTGAACGCGACGTTGAGCTTCTGCTCGGCCACGCGCGTCTGACCGGGAAACGCCGGCTTCTGTCCTTCGCCGTTCGGCGGCCGCGTGTTCATGCCGTTCTCGGGTCCCCCTCCGGGAGGGCCTCCGCCACGCCGGCCCCCGGCCGGAGCACCGGGTGGAGGAGCAGGTACGGGTTGCTGCGCGGCAACGTAGAGCGTGGACGCGAGGGTGAAGCCAACGGCCGCGGCGAGCACCGTTCTGTTCATCGTGCGATCTCCAGTCTGAAGGGGTGGGGGCCGGGTAAACGCGCCAGTCGCCCCGATTTTAGCCCACCGGACGCGCTTTCGGGGGCGGGGGAGAACTCTTCGGCGCACCTACCACCGCGTCCCCCGGCCTGCGTTTGTCGCGGCGCCAATCGCGGCGGCCACCGCGCCGCCAGCGTCGTTGATGAAGATTCGAAGCCCGTGCGTGCCGCAGGGCGAAGCCGGACCATGACCCTCGCGCCTGACAATTCGTGGCCCGCTTGTTGCTGATTGCAGCCGTCGTGACCGCCATCCGCTGGATGGCGGTCCATTCGAAGCGGCGTTTACAGACTTTTGTAGAAACGCCGTGTCGCGCGCGGAGGCAAACGTGGACACCGCTGGCGCACCCGGGATCCCGGAAACTCGCGGGCTCGACGAGTTCGCGACCGAGGCCGCACTCGCATCGCCAGCGCTGATGCCGATGGTGGGCGCGGCCCCCTCGCCGGCCGACCGCAGCCCGCATGCGTTCTCACGCGTGGAGGCCGCTCACCGTCGCCGAGCCAGGTCGTCCGTCGCGACACGCATGAGACGGCGCGCCGTCGCGTGGCGCTGGCGACTGCTTCAGTTCGCCGGCACCCTAGTGGGCTATTGCTGGACCGTGGCCGCCTGGCTGGCGCTCCGCTGTGATTCGCTGTGGTCCAGCGCGGCGCGCATCGCACACCGCCGCGGTCGCCCGCGCGAACTCGCCACCGCGTCGTCGTCGGCGGTTCCGATCGCTCCGGGATCGAACGCTGCTCCGGCCGCACCACCCACCGAGTTCGAGGTGCTGGAGTCGGAGGGTTCGTTCATCGCCGCCGCACTGGCGCTCGCGGTGGTGGGCTACGGCGGCCTGCTATTGATCTCGTGGCGGGACCCGCTGCCGGCCGCGTCGGTCGCTCCACGTGGGATCGTGGTCGACGGGGCGGCGGCTCCGGAGGCCGCCATGCTGGCCGCGAGTGCCGCCCCAATCCCGACCCGTGCAATCCACGCGGTCATCGCCGATGGCTCACCGGCAACGCCCGATCTCGGGCGTTCTCAGCCGCGCGTCAGCGCGGCGTCGCTGAAAGCGATGTGGAACCGCGCCGACACGCGATCGCTCCAGGGCGCGCTCACCAGCCTGCGCCACCAGACCCTCGCGTTCCATCGCTGCGGCATGAAGATGACCGGCGTGGACCAGGCAGTGGCCCGATGCGACGGTTCGAGTCGCGCCTATACCATCGACTTCCAGCGTGCCTCCGGCCGCTGGATGATTCAGCGCGTGTCCAGCCGCTGAACGTGTATCGCGTGGCGGCCTGACGACCGCCCTCCTTCAGCGCGACGGTGTCTTGACGGCGAGCGGCGCCGGCGTCGTACACGGCGCCGGAGAGAACGCCGCGTCGTTCGGCTCGCGGCGGAACGACGTGCTGGTGTAGAACGGCTGCGTGAGGTAGCGCGGGTCCTCGACCACGGTCACGACGTGCAGCCAGTCGTCGCCATTCGGATGCGTCGGCAAGCGGTGCACGTACTCGGTGATGATGGCCTGCTCGCTATAGGGGACGCCGTTCTTGCGCAGGTAACCCTCGCGAACCTGGGTCGTCACCACGCGCAGGTTTCCCCCGCGAGTCAATTGCGACTGCTGCCGCGGCGGCGGTCCGCCGCGAAGGCCGCCGCCTCCCCCGCCCGGCAGGTCGCGCGAGAGGAGGCCGCCTCCGGTCACGCGGGGGTCGGCGCGGCCATCGCCGATCGGACCCGCGCCCACGCCCGGCCCCTCCCATCGCGCGGCTGAGAACCCCTGGAGCGTGCGCTCCGCCGGGACGACTGTCGCGGGATCGAAATGCAACAGACG
>DATMDI010000028.1:0-5502 GCA_035557875.1 Vicinamibacterales bacterium | reverse complement strand
CGGCTCCGACAGGAGCTCGAGAAGGCCCGGGCGGACGAGACGCTGGCGCCGGGCGAACCGGCGGCGCTCGACGCGGCGCTGCGCAACCTCGAGGAGGCGCAGATCGGGACGATTCACGGCTTCTGCGCCGACCTGCTCAAGGAGCACCCGGTCGAGGCCGGCGTGGACCCGCTCTTCGCCGTGCTCACCGACGACCAGTCGCGGCGGCGCTACGACGAGGCGTTCGCGTCCTGGTTCCAGGCGGCGCTCGAAGAGATGCCGGAGGGCGTGCGCCGGTCGCTGCGGCGATCGAGCCGTCCCGGCGCCAGCGGCGATTCGGACGCGGACGGCCCGGTCGATCGGTTGCGGTCAGCGGGATGGAATCTCAGCGAATGGCGCGACTTCCCGGCCCCCTGGTCGAGGCCGCCGTTCGCCCGCGACGCCGAGATCGATCGGCTGACGACATGCGTGCAGCTGTTCGCGCAGATCACGCAGAAGGCGACGAACCCTCGCGACGCGTTGTACCTCGACACCGCGCCCGCGCGGCGGGCGAGCGACGAGCTCCCGCGGCTCATCGAGGCCGGCGATCTCGACGGGGCCGAGGCGCTGCTCATCGATCTGTGCCGGGACCGCGACTTCCGTCGCGCACGGAAAGGCTACGGGCCGCAGTTCACGAAGGAGTTCAGCCGCGCGGCGACCTACGAGGCGCACCAGGAACTGGTGCTCCAGCTCGACGTGTTCAAGCGCGACGCGGATGCGGATCTGGCGGCGCTGCTGCGCGACGAGCTGCAGGGCAGCCTGGCGCGGTACCGGACCTTGAAGGCGCGCCGGGGCGAGCTCGACTTCTTCGATCTGCTGCACCGCGCCAGAGATCTCGTGCGCGACCACCACGCCGTGCGCGCCGCGCTGCAGTCCCGGTGCGCGCGCATCTTCGTGGACGAATTCCAGGATACCGATCCGCTGCAGGCGGAACTGCTCCTGCTGCTGGCCTCGGCCGACGCCGCGGACACGGACTGGACGCGGGTGCGGCCGGCCCCGGGGAAGCTGTTCGTCGTGGGCGATCCGAAGCAGTCGATCTATCGCTTCCGCCGCGCCGACGTGCAGGTGTATCACCAGGTGTGCCGTCAACTGGTCGGGTACGGCGCCCGCCATCTGAAGCTCACGACCAGCTTCCGCAGCGCGCCCGCGCTGCAGCGCGCGGTGAACGCCGGCTTTGCCGAAGCCATGGTCGAGGATACCGAGACGCTGCAGGCCGGCTACATTCCGCTCGCGCCCGACCGCCAGGCCATCGGCAATCAGCCGGCCGTCATCGCCCTGCCGGTCCCACGCCCCTACGGCAAGCGCAACGTGTCGGCGATGCAGATCGAAAAATCGCTGCCCGACGCCGTCGGCGCGTTCATCGACTGGCTGGTGCGCGACAGCGGCTGGCAGGTGACCACGCGGCAGTCGCCGCGGACGCCGGTGCCGCTGCAGCCGGGTCACGTCTGCATCCTGTTCAGGCGCTTCGTCAGTTTCGGCACCGACGTCACCCGCCCGTACGTGGACGCGCTCGAGGCGCGCGGCGTCCGCCACCTCCTGGTCGGTGGCCGCGCCTTTCACGGTCGCGAGGAGATCGAGACGCTGCGCGCGGCGCTGGCGGCGATCGAATGGCCCGACGACGAGCTCTCGGTGTTTGCGACCCTGCGCGGCGCCCTCTTCGCGATCGGCGACGAGGAACTGCTCGAATACCGGCACGGGCACAGCCGCGCGCTCCACCCCTTCAAGGTGCCGCCGAACCTGCCGGCCCACCTCGAGCCGATCGGCGCCACGTTGCGCGTGCTGGCCCGGCTGCACGAGCAGCGCAACCGGCGGCCCGTGGCCGAGACCGTCGGCCGGCTGCTCGACGAGACGCGGGCGCACGTCGGCTTCGCCCTGCGGCGTGGCGGCGAGCAGGTGCTCGCCAACGTACTTCACGTGGCCGAACTGGCCCGCCAGTACGAACGCAACGACGGGCTGTCGTTCCGCGGCTTCGTCGAGGCGCTGCGCGAAGCCGCCGAACGTGGCGATGCGACCGAGGCGCCGATCGTCGAGGACGGCAGCGACGGCGTGCGCCTCATGACCGTGCACAAGGCCAAGGGGCTGGAGTTCCCGGTGGTCGTGCTCGCGGACATCACCGCCAAGCTGGCGACGCTCGAGGCCAGCCGATGGAGCGACGCCGCGCGGGGCTGCTGTGCGCTTCGTATCGGCGGCTGGTCGCCGAAGGACCTGCTCGATCGGCAGGCGGAGGAGCACGGGCGGGATCTGGCCGAAGGTGTCCGGCTCGCCTACGTGGCCGCGACGCGTGCGCGCGATCTGCTGGTGGTGCCGGCCGTCGGCGACGAACCGTTCGAGGGCGGATGGGTGAGTCCGCTCAATCGCGCCATCTATCCGGCGCCGAGCAGCCGCCGGACGCCAGGTGAGGCCGCCGCCTGCCCGGCGTTCAAGCGCGATTCCGTGCTCGAACGCCCCGACGGCGGCATTGCATCAGCGGCGACAGTCTCGCCTGGCTTGCATCGTCTGCTTCACCACGACGAGCCGTACGAGGTGGTGTGGTGGGACCCTGGAGTGCTGCACCTCGACGTCGAGCCGCCCTACGGCCTGCGCCGGCAGGAGCTCATCGCGAAGGACGTGCCGGCGCACGTGATCGAGGAGGGCACCGCGCGCCACGAGGCGTGGCAGGCGGCTCGGCAGGCGGCGCTGGCGCGTGGCCGTGCGCCGTGGGTGACCGTGAGCACCATGACCGAGTGGGCCGCGGGCGACGCCGCCGGCCTCCTCGCAGGCGGCCCGCTCGACGGCGTACCGGAGGCCGAGGTCGTGACGCTGGATGGCGTATCGCGCCCTGCCGGCGCCCGGTTCGGGACGCTGGTGCACGCGGCGCTCGCCACCGTGCCGCTCGACGCGCCGCCCGAGGCGCGCCAGGCGCTGGTGGCGACGCACGGGCGCATCGTCGGCGCGACGGCGGAGGAGGTGGCGGCGGCAGTGACCGTAGTCGGCGCCGTCCTCGATCACCCGCTGGTGCACGCGGCACGCGAGGCCGAGCGCGGCGGACTGTGCCATCGTGAGCTGCCGGTGACGATGCTCGACGGTGACCTGCTGCTCGAGGGCGTGGCCGATCTCGCCTTCGAGCACCAGGGCGTGATGACCGTCGTGGACTTCAAGACCGATCGCGGTGATGCCGAGGCGCTGGAACGCTACGCGCGGCAGGTGCGCACCTATGCGGCGGCCGTGCAGCGCGCGACCGGCAAGGCCGTGCGCCCCGTGCTCTTGCAGGTGTAGGGTGCGGCTTTCGTGGGGGCCGCCTTCAGGCGGCCCTGCGTCCGGGTCTAAAGACCCGGACCCACGTACCTCTGGGGTACGGCCCTACGTGGCGCCGGGTCTTCAGCCCCGGCGATCTACCAGCAGGGCGATCTTCTGATCCAGATCGCGAATCGCGTGCTCCAACATGGCACGATGTGCGGGCGCGCACGCCTGCTGCAGGTCGGCCAGCGCCCGTGTCCGGGCGAGCTGCAGCGTGGCGCGCTCGGCGGCACGCTCGGCCTGGGCTGGATCGATCGGTGGCGCGGCGGTCTTCGGCCTCTGCGCCTCCTGCTGCTGATCCTCGATGGACTTGCTTTCCCAGCCGCGAGCCATGGGTTCAAAGGTCGGCCACCGAAAGGTGGCCCCTACTTGCCGTGCGCGGCGGCGCGGTCGGCCGGGGCAATCGCCATCAACTCGGCGTGCCCTTCCACGTGCGCGGTCACGATCGCCTCGGCCTGCGCCACGGCGTCCGCCTCGCCGGCCCGGTACACCTTGTTGGCCTCGACGAGCGTCTTCTGCGTGGCGGGTGTGGCGTCCACGCTGTCGTAGATGGCAGAGACGGGGCACGCCGGCACGCACGCGCCGCAGTCGATGCACTCGTCGGGATGGATGTAGAGCATCGCCGCGGTCGCGAACTCGGGTTCGTCCTTCCGCGGGTGGATGCAGTCCACGGGGCACACGTCGACGCAGGCCGTGTCCTTGGTGCCGATGCAGGGGTCGGTGATGATGAACGGCATTACGAGATATACCCGATGGCCTTGCCCGCCAGGCCGACGCCGCTCCAGAGGAAGAGCGAGACGAGCGCCACCAGCTTGGCGAAGGCGGAATTGGCGCGCGCGTCGTCACCCATGATGACGCGGTGCCGGATGGTGAAGGAGAAGACGATTGCGGCAGCCAGGAAGTACATCTTCACCCAGAAGTAGTCGTGCACGTAGTACTTCGACGCGGCCAGCGAGATGAACAGCACGAAGCCGGTGACCAGCATGCCGATGAGACTCCAGATCAGCCAGGGTTGCATCACCTTGGCGATCTCGGCCACGCGCTGCTTCTGGAACGCGAACCCGAGCAGGCGCAGGTCCACGGCCAGGACGGCCCCGCCGATGACGGCCAGCGCCACCAGGTGCACGGCTTCGATGACGGCAAAGAGCCACAGCGACTCGTTGATGGAGACGCTGAGGCTCGTGCGCTCGAGCCACTGAAAGACGGCAAACGTCACGATATCCCCCGAACCCTAATCGCGAACCGGCGTCAAGCCGGTTTGCCAGATACTGCCTAGCGCGTCCGCGTTCTGTGCGGGAGCGCTAGAGTGGATCGAACCAGTTGTAGGCGATGAAGCGGCCGAAGACGATCACGATCGCCCACATCGCCATCGACGAGAAGCCGGCGAGCTTGGCCGCCGTCGGAGTGTGCGGCGAGGTATCCCAGTCCACCAGCTTCTTCTCGATGCCGAAGTGGAAGGCGATGGCGTTAACCAGCGCCAACACCAGCGCCACCAGCTTGAGGCGGAAGAAGATGTTGCTCCAGAAGAAGAGGGGCTTGGAGAAGAACAGCGCCACGCCGGTCGACATCATGATGAGGGCCCCGAGCGTCATCCACGGGATGAGCTTGGTCCAGACTTCCGACACCGGGATCCGGCGCAGTCCGATGCCCAGCAGCCGCAGGTCCCAGAGCAGCGTCAGCCCCACGAAGAGGCAGATACCCACTGAATGGACTGATTCAACGATGGGATAGGTCCAGGTCGACTCCCGCAAGGCGATGCTCGACGGAAGGTTGTCCATCCAGGTCAGGAAACTCATTAGGCTCATGCAACCCCCTTTCTTATCAGCCAGATGACGCGATGGTCAAGCGCCGCGCCTCTTGGGGCATTTCCCCTCAGGCGCGAGGAGCACCCACGGCGCCGTTTCGTTTTCATCCGCCCTGTGGCATTAAGTAGGGCTCGCGGGACGGGTAGGACAGGTAATAACGGGTGGGGAAGACACGCTGAAACCAGGTGGCTGCGGGTCGTGAAACCCGCGTGGAGAACGGCATGAACGCACTTCGAACGTGGACGGTGGGCGCGGTGGTCGCGCTGTTCTCGCTCGCCTCGCTCACGGCCCAGCACGCGCCGGTCCGCGTCATCGCCTCCAACGGTGTGAAGACGTTCGTCGAGGCGCTGGTTCCCGCCTACGAGAAGAGCAGTGGCCGGAAGGTGGCCGTGACCTACGGCAC
>DATMDI010000027.1:0-5362 GCA_035557875.1 Vicinamibacterales bacterium | reverse complement strand
CCCGCGGCCTCTTCCCGGGGCTGGCGCTCACCGCCGCGATCAAGCTCGCGTCCGTCACACTGCTCGCGATCGCCCTCTTCGCCTGGAACAACCGGCGCATGGTGGCGCCGCCTCCTGCCGCCGCCACCGCGGGCTGGCTGCGCCGCGGCGTCGGTGCGGCCGCGCGCCTGGTGATTCGCCACCCCGAAACGCAGGCGGGCTTCTTCTTCACGCTCCAGGCTCTCTTGCGCAGCCCGCAGCACCGCCTGACGATTGCCGCCTCGCTGGCGTTCGGGTTGACGGGCAGCGTGTTCGCGGTCGCGGTCGGCAGCGCTCCCCGGCGCGGCGGCGCCGACGCGCTCACGGCGGGCGTGCTCGCGGTGCAGCCGGTGCTGCTGGCGGCGCTGTTGATGGGTTTCCGGCACGCGGTGCGCCTGCCGGCGGAACTTGCGGCCAACTGGGCGGTGCAACTGGCGTGGGCGGGAGACACGCGCCGCCATGTCGCCGGCGCCAAGGCCGCTGGCGCGCTGCTGTTCGTCGCCGTGCCGGTGCTGGCGTTGACGCCGCTCTACGTGCTGGTGTTCAACCGGCAAGACGCCGTGGCCATCGCGCTGTGCGGTCTCGCCGGCGGCCTGGCCGCGCTCGAGGGCATGTTTCTCGGTTACCGCAAGATGCCGTTCGCGTGCGGCTACCTGCCGGCCAACCTCAAGACGCTGGCGCCGATCGCGTTCGTCTCGTTCATCTTCTTCACCTACCAGTTCGCGCACCGTGAGAGGACGGCGCTGCAGGCAGGCACCGCGCTCACCTTCGCCGCCGGCCTCGCCGTCGTGTTCCTCGCCTTGCGCGCTGTCGACGCCGTGCAACGCCGCACCATGCGTCCGTTCGAATTCGACGAAATGCCGGAACCGCCCACCCAACGTCTCGGCCTGTCGTAAGCGCCTGGCCGCGGCGCGGCAGGCAGGGCGTGGGCGACGCGGGGCCGAGGCGGCCGAATCGACCATGTAAACAGTTGAAAAAATTGACTTTATAGCCAGCTCTGCTGGAGGCGTTACATCCCGGTGCTATGATCGGCGGCCCAGGCTTGGAAGGCGGCCGTCGGTCATGGATCAACCACTTCAGCGCACCTCAGTCGCGGAGCCGTCCGACGGCGACGGCCTGCCCGCGATCAATCTCAAGGACCCGTCGCTCTACATCAACCGCGAGCTCAGCTGGCTGGAGTTCAACCAGCGCGTGCTCGCCCAGGCGCAGGACGCCGGCCAGCCGCTGCTCGAGCGCGTGAAGTTCCTCGCCATCACCGGCACCAACCTCGACGAGTTCTTCATGATCCGCGTGGCCACGACGATGCGGCGCTTCCGCGCCGGCGTCGAGGACGTGGCGCCCGACGGCTACACCACGGGCCAGCAGCTCGAGGCCATGCGCTCGTGCGCGCACGTGATGCTCGACGCGCTGGCGGCCACCTGGACCACCCTGAGAGGGCTGCTCGAGCGCGAGCAGATCCGGCTGCTCGACGCGCCGGCGTGGACTCCGGAGATCCACGAATACGTCAACGGGTACTTCTCGCGCGACATCTGCCCGGTACTGACCCCGCTCGCGTTCGACCCCGGGCACCCCTTCCCGTTCATCTCGAACCTGAGCATGAACTTCGCGGTGGTAGTGCGGCACGGCGGGCGCATCAAGTTCGCGCGCGTGAAGGTGCCCGACGTCCTGCCGCGATTCGTGTCGCTGCCGGAGAGCCTGGGCTACGGGCCGCACACCTTCGTCTTCCTCGAAGACGTGATACGCGCCAACATCCACGAGCTCTTTCCGGGCACGCAGGTGCACGGCGCGCACCTGTTCCGCATCGTCCGCGATGCCGATCTGGCGATCGAGGACGACGACGCCGACGACCTGCTCGAGAGCGTGGATCGCAGCCTGCGCCAGCTCCGGCGCGGACCGATCTCGCTGTTGAAGGTCGAGTCCGACATGCCGGCGCGCGTGCTCGATATCCTGATCGAGAACTTCGGCATCGGCGACGACGTGGTGGTGCGCTGCGTCCAGCGGCTCGGCTTCGGCGACTGGCACCAGCTCGCGCGGATCCATCGTCCGGATCTGAAAGACCCGCCGTTCCTCTCGCGCGCGCTCTGGCGCGCCGACGAGGATCCCGAGGTCATCTTCGATCTGATCCGCTACCAGGACCTGCTCGTCCATCACCCGTTCGAGTCGTTTGCGACGGTCGAGACGTTCCTGCGCGCCGCGGTGCGCGACCGTCAGGTGATCGCGATCAAGATGACGCTCTACCGCATCGGCGCCGACTCGCCGCTGATTCCTCTGCTGATCGAGGCGGCGGAAGCCGGCAAGCAGGTGGCGGTGCTGGTGGAATTGAAGGCACGCTTCGACGAACGCAACAACATCCGGTGGGCACGGCGCCTCGAGTCGCACGGCATCCACGTGGTCTACGGGTTTGCCAGCCTCAAGACCCACGCGAAGCTGTGCCTCGTGATCCGCCAGGAAGCGGCCGGCGTGCAGCGCTATGTCCACACGTCGACCGGCAACTACAACCCGATCACGGCGAAGGTCTACACCGATCTGGGCTTCTTCACCGCCGATCCCGAAGTGGTGGCGGACGTCTCGGACATCTTCAACTACCTGACCGGCTACTCGAACCAGCGCGAGTACCGCCGCCTGGTCGTGGCGCCGATGCAGCTGCGCACCCGCATCCGCGAGTTGATCCGCCGCGAGGCCGAGCACGCTCGCGCGGGCCGCCCCGCCCGCATCATCGCCAAACTGAACGCGGTGACCGACGATCAGATGATCCGCGAGCTCTACACCGCCTCGCAGGCTGGCGTGGAGATCGACCTCATCGTGCGCGGCATCTGCAGCCTGCGCCCCGGCATCCCCGGCGTGAGCGAGCGCATCCGGGTCCGCTCGATCGTCGGCCGCTTCCTCGAGCACTCGCGGATGTTCTGGTTCGAGAACGGCGGCCACGAGGAGCTGTATTTGAGCAGCGCCGACCTGATGGAGCGCAACCTCGATCGCCGCGTCGAAACCATGACCCCGATCCGCGACCGCGCGCTGCTGTCGCACATCCGGCAGGTGGTGCTCGACGCGTATCTGCGGGACACCGCCGCGGCCACGACCCTCGACTCGACGGGCCGCTACCACCGTCTCGCGACCAGCGCGGCCGACGAGTTCAGCGCGCAGCAGGTACTGCTGAAGTACTACGCCGAAGCGCGCGAACCGTAGGCCGGTAGCGGCAGCGAGGCCTGACCTCGCGACGCCACTGTTGCTGGCCCGCCTCCGGCCGGTGGTTGCACACCGCGGCACCCGCCGCGCGCCGTTCTGTCGTCCCGATCACGAAACTGTCGCTGCCACCGCGGCGCGCCGTGTGTCAGAACGCGCCGTCGCGGGGCCGCTCAACCGCTGGTCAGGCGCGTCCCACTCGGCACGGGTCGTGCACCGGAGAGCATGGCCCCCATCGTGACCCCTCGCGGACCGCTCGCCGCGGCACACGCCAGTGCCCACACCAGCACGTCTCGTCGTCGTGCGCGCCGCGCATCCGCAGCGCCGCTCGTCGCCGTTCCGGCCCTCGAGGTCGCGCCGACCGATCTTTGTAATCCTGCGCTGTATTTCAATCGTGAATTGAGCTGGCTCGAGTTCAACGAGCGGGTGCTCGACCAGGCGCGCGACGCTGCCCACCCGCTGCTCGAGCGCGTGAAGTTTCTCGCGATCACGGCGTCGAACCTCGAAGAGTTCTTCATGATCCGGGTCTCGAACACCCTGAAGAAGCTCAACGCCGGCACCGATGAGGTGGCGTCGGACGGATACAACACCGAGCAGCAGCTCGGGGCCATGCAGGCGCGCGCGCGGCGCATGCTGCGCGACCAGCTCGACGTCTGGAACGATCTGCGCGCGGCGCTCGACACCGCTGGAGTCCGCGTGCTCGATCGATCGGCGTGGAGCGCCGACATCGCGGCGCACTTGTCCGGCGTATTCGCGCGCGAGATCGCGCCGGTGCTGACGCCGCTGGCGTTCGACCCGGGCCGGCCGCTGCCGTTTCTCGCCAACCGCAGCATGAACGTGGCGGTGACCGTGGCCTTCCAGGGCCGGACGCGATTCGCGCGGGTGACCGTGCCCGCGGCGCTGCCGCGATTCATCGCGCTGCCCGAGGCGCTCGCCCCGCCGCACACCCACGCGTTCGTGATGCTCGAAGACGTGGTCTGCGCCAACATCCACGAGCTGTTCCTTGGCGGGACCGTCGAAGGCGCGCACCTCTTCCGCGTGGTGCGCGACGCGGACATCGAGATCGAACACGACGACGCCGAGGATCTGCTCCAGACCGTCGAGGGCAGCCTGAAGCAGCTGCGCCACGGCCCGATCACGCTGCTCCAGCTCGAGGCCGACCTGCCGGCACGCATGCGCCAGGTGCTGGTCGAAGCGCTCGGCATCTCGAACGACGAGGTCGTCCAGATGCCCGGCCGGCTCGGCCTCAGCGACTGGGCGCAGCTGACGCGATTGCACCGTCCCGAGCTGAAGGACGCGCCGTTCGTCCCGCGCAGCCTGTGGCGGCGCGACGAGGATCCGACCGTGATCTTCGACCGCATCCGCGACCAGGATCAGTTGGTTCACCATCCCTTTCAGTCGTTCGCCTCGGTTGAAACATTCGTGCGCGCCGCCGCCGTCGATCCGCACGTCGTCGCGATCAAGATGACGCTCTACCGCATCGGCGCGCAGTCGCCGCTGCTCGATCTGCTGATCCAGGCGGCGGAGAGCGGCAAGCAGGTGGCGGTGCTGGTGGAGATCAAGGCGCGCCTCGACGAGCGCAACAACATCCTGTGGGCACGCCGCCTCGAAGCGCACGGCATCCACGTCGTGTACGGGTTCGCGGACCTGAAGACGCACGCGAAGCTCTGCCTGATCGTCCGTCAGGAGTCGGACGGCATCCGGCGCTACGTCCACACCAGTACCGGCAACTACAACGTGGAGACGGCGCGGGCCTACACCGACCTCGGGCTGTTCACGGCCGACCCCGGCGTGGCGGCGGACGTGGCCGGCATCTTCAACAGCCTGACCGGCTACTCCGCGCAGCACGAGTTCCATCGTCTGGTGGTGGCGCCACGCCACCTGCGGACGACGCTCAAGTCGCTCGTCGACCGCGAGGCCGTGCACGCCCGGGCCGGCCGGCCCGCCCACATCGTCATCAAGGTCAACGCGGTGACCGACGACGCGATGATCCGCGCGCTCTATCGCGCCTCGCAGGCCGGCGTTTCCATCGACCTGCTCGTGCGCGGCATCTGCAGCCTGCGCCCGGGCGTGCCCGGCATCAGCGAACGCATCCGGGTGCGGTCGATCGTCGGGCGGTTCCTCGAGCATTCGCGCGTGTACTGGTTCGCCAACGCCGGCGACG
>DATMDI010000026.1:0-6454 GCA_035557875.1 Vicinamibacterales bacterium | reverse complement strand
CCGGCCTGCTGGACGATCTGCACGGCGATCGGGTTGGCGGATGTAGCCGTCATCCACAGCGCGGAGGAGACCGCGAGCCCCGCCATCGAGCAGAACATGAGATAGCCGCCCAGGCGCCGGCCCTCAGGATCGTCCGGGTTGGAGCCCGCTCCCTTGGCGACGGAGAGCACGATCGGGTACAGCACGCCGCCGCGCGCCGTGTTGCTCGGGAAGGCCGGCGCGATGGCCGCGTCGGTGAGGACGATGCTGTAGGCGAGGCCGAGCGACGAGCCGCCGAAGCGGCTGACCATGAACAGGCTGACGCGACGGCCGAGGCCCGACTTCACCACGGCCTGCGCCACGATGAAGGCGATCACCACCAGCAGCACGCTCGAGTTGGCGAAGCCCGAATAGGCCTGTTCCGGCTTGATCGTCCCGGTCAGGACGATAGCGCCCACGGCCAGCATCGAGGCGGTGAGCAGCGGGAAGGCGCCGATCAGCACCGAGGCGATGGCCGCGGCGAAGACGGCGAACAGGTGCCACGCCTCCGCCGTGAGCCCCGCCGGTACGGGAAAGAACCAGATGCCGAGCGCGACGGCGAAAGGCGCGGCGCGGTTCAGGCGCTGTCCCATGGTCATCGCGGCGAACCTCCCGCCGCGGGGCCGGGCTGCACGCGACCTTTCAGATCAACGGCGCGCCCCTGGATTGCGCCGTCCTCGCCCTCCATCACCAGGTGCCAGGAGAATTCATACGAGCCAATGACGCCGGCGTAGCGTCCCGTCCCGGAAAGCACGGTACCCGTGACGCGGTTCTTCGCCGCGGTGCCCTCGCCCTGGAGTTCGCTGAACACCTGGTCGCCGTGCTCGTCCGTCCAGACGCTGCGCCCCTGGAAGCCCGTGGCGCTGTCGACGAGCCCGATCACCTCGGACTGGAAGCCGACGCCGGGCCGGCCCGGGCCCGCGAGCAGCATCGTGCCCTTCAGGTTGACGATCGAGCCGATCCGCCCCTCACCGAGGGAGATGGTGTGACGGCTGCCCGCCGCGTTCCACGAGCCCTGGAACTCGAGCGACCCGCCCGGCGCGGCCGAGAGCTTGGGCGGCTGCGTCGGCGGTCCGCAGGCGGCAGCGGCGAGTGCCAGACCGAGGAGGAGTTGGTGGTGTCGGGTGATGGCCATTGGACGCGCAGAGTAGCACGCCCTCACCGCGAGGATGGGAACGCAAATCAGGCGACGAAATACCCCTTCCAGACAGGTCGCCTGGGATCTGGGCACACTCGTGCACAATTCGTAGACTCAGGTTACCCCTTTGCCGCGGCCGCTCGACGACATCATCAACGCGTATCGGCGGGATGCGCCTCTCGCCCAGGCCAGGACCATCCCCGCGGCGTGGTACACCGACCCGCGCGTCTTCGACCTGGAGCGTCACACGGTCTTCAGCCGCTCGTGGCAGGTGGCCGGCCGGCTCGACGAACTGAGCGCGCCGGGCGACTACGTCGCGTGCGAGTTGTCGAATGGCGAGCCGATCCTCGTCGCGCGGGCAGAAGACGGCGGCCTGCGCGGCTTCTTCAACGTCTGCCGCCATCATGCGGCCGCGGTCGTGACCGACGCGGCGGGCTCCGCGCGACAGTTCCGGTGCCCGTACCACGGCTGGACCTATGGGCTGGACGGCACGCTCAAGGGGACCCCGGATTTTGCCGGCGTGTGTGATTTCGATCGCTCGGCGAACGGCCTCGTGCCGGTCGACTGCGCGGTTGCGGAGCAGTGGGTGTTCGCGAGAGCCGACGCCAGCGGCCCCTCGCTGGAGCAGTACCTTGGAGGCGAGCTGTTGCGGCAGCTGCCCAGGCTCGGCCTCGGTGATCTGCACTGGGTGGAGCGGCGCCACTACACCATCGACTGCAATTGGAAAGTGTTCGTCGACAACTACCTCGACGGCGGCTACCACGTCCCGCACGTGCATCGCGGCCTCGACAGCGTCTTGAGCCACAGCGCCTACACCATCGAGACCGGCGAGCGGTTCTGCCTTCAGTGGAGCCCGCTGGTGACGGAAGGCGCCGACCCGCTGACGGCCGCCGTACGACAGGGCGACCGCGCGGACTACTACTGGATCTATCCGAACTTCATGATCAATTGCTACGGCCGCGCGATGGACACCAACCTGGTGATTCCTCGCGGCATCGACCGGACCGACGTGATCTTCGATTTCTACTTCGCCGACGTGTCGGCGGAGGCCCGCGCCCGGAATCTCGCGAGCATCGACGTGAGTCACCGGATTCAGCTGGAGGACGTCTCGATCTGTGTTTCGGTGCAGCGGGGCCTACGGTCGCGGGCCTACGAGAGCGGCCGGTTGTCGGTGCGCCGCGAAGCCGGAGTACACCTGTTTCATCGCCTGCTCCACGCCGACCTGGAACTGGACGTGATATCTAAGGAGGCGTGACGGGCGCGGGCGGACACTTCATCAGCTATTCGGGCGCGGACGGCGCGGACATCGCCCTCCGCCTGGCAGAGGGGCTGGAGGGCGGCACGCCGCCCGTGCGCGTGTGGTTTGACAAGTTCGAGAAGCAGCGCCATCGCCTGCGGCCCGGCGAGTTCTGGCCGCAGCAGCTCACCGAAGGGCTGCGCGCGTGCGAGGGCCTCATCTTCGTGGTCACGCCAGACAGCGTGGGCGAGGGCTCGAACTGTCTCCCCGAGCTGTATCGGGCCGACAGCTACCGGAAGCCGCTCATCCCCGTGCGCGCGGACGGCGGAGCCCGTGTCGAGGTGCCGCTGCCGCTCGCGGGCCGCGAGCAGATCTCGTTCGACCGGGATTTCGACGCGGGGCTGATCCGGCTGCGCGAGCACATTCTGTGGCTGCGCACGCCGGAGGGAACGCTGCGCGAACTGCAGATTGCGCTCTCGGCGGCGCGCCGCGACCTCGCCCGCGCCGGCGACGAGAACGAACGACGGCGAACCGCGGAGGCGATCGCCGTCCTCGAGACCCGGATCGAAAAACAGCGGGAGCTGGTCGAGGATCCGGCGCGCGTGGCCCGCGAGGCCGACGCGCGCATCGCCGCCGGGGTCGCGCGCGAGCGCCAGCCCCAGCCGCAGCGCACTGCTGGCCGGCGCGCCCGCTTTCCGGTCGTCAACCGGCCACCCGGCGAGGTGCCGACCTGGTTCCAGGATCGCCACGACGAGACGGCGCTGCTCGTCCGCCACGTCGAGGATCCGGCCATCCGCCTGGTGACCGTGGTCGGGCGCGCCGGGGCGGGAAAGACCACGTTCGTGTGCCGATTGCTCGCCGCGATGGAGCAGGGACAGTGGGCGGACGGCGCGCCGGCGCCCGGCGCGGACGGGCTCGTGTACCTCAGCGCCGCTGGGACCCGGCGCATTTCGCTACCGACGCTGTACGGAGATCTCTGCAAGCTCTTGCCCGAGGCGCGCGCCGCGGAGCTGATGGCGGAGTCCGCCCAGCTGCACCGCTCCACGGCCGAGAAGATGGAGGCACTGCTGGGCGCGCTGCCCGAAGGGCGCGTGCTCGTCCTGCTCGACAACCTCGAGGACCTGATCGAGCCGGTGGAACGCAAGCTGCACGACCCCGAACTCGGCGACGCGCTGCGCGCGATCCTGGAGGCGCCCTCGCACGCGGTGAAGGTGGTGATCACCACGCGGGTCGCGCCACGGGACGTGCTCAAAGTGAATGCGGGCCGCCAGGCCATCCTGCAGCTCGACGGAGGCCTGCCCTCACCGTTCGCCGAGAACATCCTGCGCGAGCGGGACTCCGACGGAAAGCTGCGGTTGAAGACGGCGCCCGACGCGCTGCTGGCGGAGGCGCGCGAACGCACCCAGGGCTACCCGCGCGCGCTCGAAGCGCTGTTCCAGATCCTGGCGCTCAACAACAGGACGAGCCTGCGCGAGGTGCTGGACGACACCGCCGCGATCCTCCCCGAGGACGTGATGGACGCGCTGGTCGGCGAAGCGTTCAGCCGGCTCGACTCCGCCGCCCAGCGGGCGATGCAGGCGCTGGCGATCTACGCCCGGCCCGTCGCCGCCGAGGCCGTCGATGCGCTGCTGCGCATGCCGCCCGCCCCGGTGGCCGAGGCTGCGTCGACGGTGCTCGACCGACTGGTCGGCATGCAGCTCGTGCGCAAGGAGGCGCGCCGCTACTACCTGCACCGCACCGACCAGGCCTACGCGCTCGGACGGATCCCGCGCGAGACGCAGATCGCGCTGCTGGCCGAAGGGGCCGGCTTCCTCCGGCAGGCGCGGCAGGATCCCTCGACCTGGCGGAGCCTCGACGACATCTGGGCGCCGCTGGCGGAGTTCGATCTGCGCTGCGCCGCGGGCGACTACGCGGAGGCCGACGCCGTCCTTGCCGAGTTCGACGTGCTGCTCGCCGTGTGGGGTCACTACACGCGGTCGCTCGAGCTCAACCGGCGGCTCGAGGGCAAGCTGGACGACGACTGGCGCCCGCGAATGAGCAACGCCGACTCGCTGAGCCGCCTCGGACGTTATCGCGAGGCGATCGACGCGTTCGACGCCCTGCTGGCCAGGGTCGGCGACACCGGCAGCATCGCCGAGCACATGGTCCTCTACCGGCTCGGCTGGTGCTGGGCGGAGCTCGGGGACACACCGCGCGCGATGGAATACAGCCAGCGCGCGCTGGCGATCGCGCGCGCGCGCGGCGATTCCGTGCTCGAGGGAGACACCCTGTCTCTCATCGGCTGGTACCACGGCAAGCTCGGGGCGACCAGCCAGGCGCTCGCGGACTGCGAGCACGCCGTGGAGTTGGTGCGCGGCGGCTCCACCAACAGCCGCGGCGCTGCGCTCGCCAACGTGGCGGGCATCCTGCTCGACGCCGCCCGCTGGGACGACGCCATCCGCGTGGCCGGTGAGAGCCTGCGCGTTGATCCCGACACCCGCAACCTTCGCAACTGGAACGGCGGCTTCATCGCGCGCGCGTGTCTGGCCAAGGGCGATCTCGCGGCCGCGCGTGCCGCCGCCGAGGAGGCGCGCCAGTACGACGAGGCCGAGAACAACGCGCAGGTGCTGGCGCTGCTCGGGATCATCTGCCTGCGCCAGGGGCAGCGTGACGCTGCCGCCGACGCGTTTCGGACCGCCATCGAGAAAGCGGAGCCACTCATCCGTTTCTCGTCGAACCAGGGCGCGCTCGACGCGAAGGGGATCGCGCTGGCCGGCGCGGCCCTGTGCCGGGACGAGGCGAGCCCACCGGCCGCGGACAGCCACCGCGCGGCGCGCGCCTGCAACCTCGACGCCGGCGTGATCCGCCGCGTCGAGTGGCTCTACGACGCAATGGGGCCCGCGGATCCGCGCGGGCTGCTCGCGATCGCCCGCCGCTGGGACTGAGGGCCGCCGCAGGGTCGCGTCGTATGACGCTGACTTGTCTACCGTCGGGCAAGGCGAAACGCGCTAGGATTCCCCGCCATGCGACCCTTCATCGCCACCATCCTGATGGCTGCGTGCCTGCTCCTGCCGGCCACCGCACAGGAATCCGCCAGCCACCTCAATCCCGTAATCGCGAGGCTGGCCGCGGGCAAGACGGTTTATGGCCTCATCAATACGGGCGACCTCTCGCTGGCACACGCCCGCGACACGGCGCGGGCGCCGGTCGATTTCGTCTACGCCGACATGGAGCACAGCCCGCTCGACTTTCCCGGCCTGGCGATCTTCCTCGCCGGACTCACCGACAAGGCGGCAATCGTCGCCAAGAAGAGCGCGCAGCCGAACGTGGCCCTGTTCGCGCGGTTTCCTCCCGAGGCCGATCAGTCACAGTGGGTCGTCAAGCAGGCCCTGGACATCGGGCTCATGGGCGTCATCTTCAACGGCGTCGACACGAGGGACCAGGCGGTGACCGCGGTGCGTACGATGCGGTATCCGCCAATGCGTGGCGCAGCGCGCCGGGAACCGGTGGGCATCCGCGGTTATTCGACGGCGGCGGCCAGCTTCGCCTGGGGTGTCAGCGCCGCCGAGTATGAGCGGCGCGCCGACCTGTGGCCGTTGAGCCCCGACGGCGACCTGCTGGCTGTCGTCATGATCGAGTCGGTCGAAGGCCTCGAGAACGTCGACCAGATCGCGGGCGTACCCGGTGTCGGCGCGCTGTTTCTCGGGGCCGGCTCCGACCTGTCTCGCTCGATGGGTGTCCCTGCCAGCTCACCTGAAGTCGAAGCCGCCTTTCAGCGGGTGCTGACCGCGTGCAAAGCGCACAAGGTGGCGTGCGGCATCACCGCCGGCAGCGCGAACGACGTCGTGCGCCGCGTGAAGGAAGGCTGGAACATGATCAGGTCGACGGTGCCCGCCATCACCGAGGGCCGTGCGCAGCTCGGCGACCGTTGACGTACGATCGACGGTATGGCGCCATCCGGACCCGATCTGATCGTCCTTCACGAGCATCCCGAATGGCAGAAGCCGTTGTTCGCCGCGCTCGCGCGTCGGCGCCTTTCGTTTCTGACATTCGACGTCACCCGTGCGGCGTTCAGCAACGTT